>JBLNDH010000548.1:0-4363 GCA_050261455.1 Bacillota bacterium | reverse complement strand
GGCGATTTTGCCGCCTCACCTGGGACCGGAGCCTTGACCTCGGCCGCTACCGGGGCTTCTACCGGTGCAACAGGCGCTGCCACGGGTTCCGCCGGGGCCGAGGGTGCTTCCGCAGTTGGGGCTTCCGCAGAGGGAGCTTTCATAGCCGGATGCGTCTCGGCTGCCGCTTTCTCTTCGGCCGCCTCGGTTTGTCCTGCTGCGTCGGCCGTCCCTTCTTCGGACGCCCCCTCCTCCGCCTCCGTCTTCTTTCGTCGGCGAACAGGCTTGGATTTCACCGCCACATCGCTTTCAACCGCGGTGGCTAGTCCCCCACTATTCGACGCGAACCACTCGCGCACCGTCTCTGCCAAGCCCAGGCTCATTAGACTCATGTGGTTGGGGACTTTGTCGCCTAAGCCTTCGGACTTGATCCTGTCAAGGATAGCTTTACTGGGAATACCCAGTTCCTTGGCCAATTGATTAACTCTTATGCCTTTCGCCTTAGCCAACTTACGCTCCAAAAGACTATTCTACCCTATTCCCTTCCCTACCTCTATCTACGTCTATCTACGTCCAATCCGTTTGGACGGCTCAGCCACGAGGGAGAATCCGTTACATAAGTAACAAATTCTACTTGGGCTCATCGCGATGCGTCTTGGGCGGCTGGGCTCGTCCTTCCACCAGCGCTGCCGTATCCGTATCTTCGTCCACAAACTCCTTCCGATCCTCGTCTCCCGCCTCTGGCGGCACGCCCGAGCCCTTCACGGCCTTCTCTTCCGGTGACAACTCCTCACCCGCAGATACGGCGGCTTCCTTGTGCACCGTCACCTCCGGCGAGGATCCATCGGTGCTTTCCATCGCCACCGGCATCCGGGGAACGGCCTCGGCTGCCGCATCATCCTCGGCCGCCGCTTGCGATTCCGTATCCGTTCCACCCGTCTCTTTCGTTGCACTGGGTTGCGGCACCGGAGCACTTCCGGCTTCGGCATCAACGCCCCGCAGACCCAACGCCCGCAAAACCGCCTCATCCTGTGCGTCGCGAACCTCCGTGGCCGAGGCCTTCGCCGAAGCGGCTTGAGCCTTCTTCTGCTCCTGCTCGACGGCCACGATCTTCGCCTCTGCCGCACACCGTTCCACGATCTGCTTGGCCACTGCCTCTTCCAGGCCCAGCTCTTCCATCAGCGGCTCAACACCCACTTCCTCGATATCACGCACATCAATCAACCCCAAAGCAATCGTTTTGTCCACTACTTCCTGCGTAATACCCTCAATACTCTTGAGGGTCTGATCCAGCCGCTGAACGCCTCCCTGGAACTCCACCGGCGTCAGGATATCAATATCCCATCCCGTCAGCCGGGCTGCCAGCCGCACGTTCTGGCCTCGCTTGCCAATCGCCAGGCTCAGTTGGTCCTCGTTGACCACCACTGTCGCCCGCCCCAGTTCAAAGCACAGCGATACTTCAGCTACCTCGGCCGGCTTCAATGCGTTGCTGATCAGAATCTGCGACGACTCATTCCATCGCACGATGTCGATCTTCTCGCCGCCCAGTTCGTCCACGATATTCTTGATGCGGCTGCCACGCACACCCACGCACGCGCCCACCGCATCCACCTTGCTGTCGATCGACGACACAGCGATCTTCGTCCGATGCCCAGGCTCACGAGCCAGCGCCTTCAGTTCGATGGTCTTCTCCCCCACTTCCGGCACCTCACGCTCGAACAGCCGCCGGATGAACTCCGGATGGCTTCGGCTGAGAATGATCTTAACGGCGCTGGGCGTATCCCGCACTTCCAACACCATCGCCTGCACACGCTCGCCCACCTGATGCGCCTCGCCGGGGATCTGCTCGCTCTTGGGCATGATCGCCTCGACGCGCCCCAAGCTCACAATCATCGCCCCGCCTTCAAATCGCGCCACCGTTCCCGTCACAATCGCGCCAACCCGATCCTTAAACTCGTCGTAGATGCTCCCCCGCTCATCCTGCCGGATCAACTGGATCATCACCTGCTTGGCCGTCTGGGCCGCAATACGCCCCAGCACATTCAGCGGAATCGGCGCCCCCAGCCGGGTCGCGGTCAGATCCCCACTCTGGCGATCCAGTTTAACCACGAACTCGCTGGCATCCTCGGTGTTGAACTGCTTTCGCAATGCGGACGCGATCGCCTGCTCAATGTCGGTGTAGATCTGGTCGCGATCGATGTTCTTGTCTCGCGCGATCCCGTCCACAATTCTTAGCAATTCCTGATTCGGCATAATTCCTCTCTATTCACTTGTGCGAACTATTCACTTGTACGTAGCCACGTCTTCTTAGAACCGCTCGCCTTCAACCGCACTTCGCAAACCACGAGCCAGCCTTCACCAATAAATTGGGCCACCTTGTCGGCGGCCCACAGTCTCGAACGAACCTGTAAAAGAGCTCATCCGCTCATCCGGCTCCTCTTCCGGACGAGCGTGGCTCGGCCTCGACGGCAGGTCCATGCTGTTGCTTATGCAAGTGCATGGGCTGGCTCGTTGACAAGGCTAAGGTTCATCCCGGTCTCTCCGGGTTCGAAACAGTGGATCTTCCGCAAGTCCACATACACTCGGACCTGCGAGCCTGCCTGGAGACCCCCTTGGGCCTCCACCCGCCCGACCACATGATCGTGCAGGGGCGTATCCATATAAATATCCATGTCATTGCCTAACGGTTCAATGACACTCAATTTTACATCCAACCACGACCTCGAACCGTCATCGATCGGCTGCAGGTGAATGTGCTCCGGGCGAATTCCCAGCACCACATGTTTGCCAACCCGATCCGCCATGACCGTCCTCAATCGCTCCGGAATCACCAGCCGAAAGCCAGTGCCCGGCAACGTCAACTCTCCAACTTTCGTCAGCCGCCCTTCTTCGAAAACCACCTGGCCATCCGCCAACCGAATGGCGCCATCGAAGAAGTTCATCGGCGGCATCCCGATGAAACCGGCCACGAACCGGTTCACCGGATGATTATAGGTCTCCAACGGCGCATCCGCCTGTTGAATCCGTCCATCCTTCATCACCACGATCCGATCCCCCAGCGTCATCGCCTCTTCCTGGTCATGCGTGACGTAAATCGTCGTGGTCTTCAAGCGATGGTGCAGCCTCTTCAATTCCGCTCGCGTTGTCACCCGTAACTTCGCATCCAGGTTCGACAACGGTTCATCAAACAAGAAAGCGGCCGGCTCTCGGACAATCGCTCGCCCGACCGCCACCCGCTGCCTCTGGCCGCCCGATAATGCCTTGGGCTTCCGATCCAGCAAGGGCTCCAGGTCCAACATCCTCGCCGCTTCCATCACCCGCCGGTGGATCTCCGCCTTCGCAACCTTCCTCAACATCAGCCCGAAGGCCAGATTCTTGTACACCGTCATGTGCGGGTACAACGCATAGTTCTGGAAAACCATCGCGACGTCGCGGTTCTTCGGCGAAACATCGTTGACCGGCTTCGAGCCGATCTTGATCACCCCGCTGCTGATCTCTTCCAGACCCGCAACCATTCGCAGCGTTGTGCTCTTACCACAACCGGAAGGCCCGACCAGAACTACGAATTCCTGATCCGCAATCGACAAATCCACGCCGTCTACAGCCGTGATGCCACCAGGGTAAATCTTGGTTACTTTCTCCAAATCAACCTGTGCCATCACCGACCGTTCCCGGCTCCGCGCAACATGGCGGAACTGCAAGTATACAAACCAACCAATCTCAGTCAAACCTATTACCAACCGCCCTTACCGAGATTCGGCCGGCCCCTCACCCTCCCCCCCCGTCGGCCCCGTCCTGTCCGCCCGCCAGCCGCGTCCACCCCACTACCCACCAATAAGTTTCCAATCAGCCAAAACTTATGCTCAATCGCTGCTTCCCTTTCCATCCCCTTCGTCGCTCTATCGCTTCGTCGCTCCGTCGCTTCCCCGCTCCTCCAACTCTTCCACCATCGCTTTCACCACTTGCCCATGCGCCGCCTGGAAACCCAGATCCAATTTCAACCCCGACGCCCGCGCATGCCCGCCCCCGCCAAACCGCTCGGCAAAGCGAGCCACATCCACCTGTCCCTTGCTCCGTAAACTCACTCGCACCGGCCCCGCATCCCGCGGCTCGGTAATCAACATCGACACCTGCACCGTCGCAATCTGCAGCGGCACGTTGATCAGGTTCTCCGTATCCGGCACATTCGCATGCGACTCGTCGAAATCCTTCTTCAGAATCGACATCACCGCCAGCTTCCCCCCCGCCAGCAGTTCCAGCGACTGCTGTGCCCGCGTCTGCAGCGCCATCCGCTCCGCCCGCTCGTTCTGATACAGCGCCTGGTACATCCGGTCGGTATCGACGCCGGCCTCCATCAATTTCGCCGCCAGTCGCAACGTGTACG
>JBLNDH010000547.1:0-12045 GCA_050261455.1 Bacillota bacterium | reverse complement strand
AGTGGGAAGTGGGGAACTGTAGACAAATGTTCTGCGTGGGGCTGACTCTTGGCCATTTGTTGTCGCGGCCATGGGTATTGGGGTTGATAATCCGAGGCTGGGGCGTGGGATTGGCTGGGTGGGGGTAGCGGGGTTGAGGGGCCGAGGCGGGAGCCCGGCCCTGCGGGCCGCCGCTAAACGGGGGCGGGAGAAGTCTATGGACTGGCATCGTGTTGGGGCTGAAGCAGATGAGGGACGAGCATCATGTTCCGGAGTACCGGGCGAGGGGATCAGAGGAGAAACTCGGGAGAACCGGAAGGCCCGGGAGGGATAGGGGAAGGGGTCAGATAATGCCGGTTGGGCATCGGCTATTCAGAAACACAGACGCCCTCTGAACCGGTGCCGAATCCTCCGTTGGGTTCAGCGATGGTTCAGAGAGCGTCGTGGTCGAGAACGATAAGACCGAGAATGTCGAACGAGGGATTAGAGAGCCCTGAGTTCGCGTTCGGCGCGCAGCCAGTTTTCCAATTCGGAGCCGCTGTTACCGCTCTGCCAGATTTCATAAGCCCGCTTGGCGATCATCTCGTGGGTGATCTCCTTCTTGGCCACGGGAGTCTTGGGGATTGCCGTATTGCGCACAGGAGTTGTCGTCTTGGCGACAGGAGCTGCGCCGGTATGGGTCCCCACCGCGATCTTGCCGAATTTCTTTGCCATAACAAACCATCCTTTGAAAAAAGCCTGGGAGGCGTTGGCATCACGTATTGCAGGCTCCGCCGATCCGTGGTCGGAGTCCTTGGCTGGGTCCTCAGGATCAATCGGCTCCCTTGGGCGGATTGATTATAGGGCGCGGCCCATTGAGTTTATATCGTCAACCTAGCCGGCTGAAGATAAATCGAAGCGTTCGATGGTGCGGAATATGGGATTAAGTATTTAGGAATAATAAGTTTGCACAAGGATCACTTTCCGGCCAGTTTTTTCCGCAACAGGGCATTGGCAACGCCGGGTTCGATTTGTGCGCCGTGCGTTTTCATCAATGCCCCCATAGCCTGGCCGATCTGTTTTTCCGTAAACGAGTGGCTGGCCAAGAACTCATCGACAATGCGTTCGGTCTCTTGTGGAGTGGCGCGTTTTGGGAGATAGCTTTCGACGACGGCCAGCTCACTTTTCAACTTGGCCGCGTGGTCGGGCTTACCCAGTTTTTCGTACTCCTCGATACCTTTGCGCAGCTTTTTACCATAGGCGGCAACGGTTTCTTCTTCGGTGATCTTTTTGGGCTGGAGGTCAATGACCTTTACGTCGGCGATGAGCATGCGCAGCACGCTGAGCCGATCTTTGTCCCCTGCCTTCATCGCGGTCTTCATGTCTTCCTGTAAACGCTCAAGCAGACTCATGTTTGCTCTCCGAGTAAATATGCGGTAGATTGTATTCTAACGTGGGAGGTCTCGCGTCGCACCTTCAGGAACGGGTATCAGGCAATCGCATGGGTTTTGGTATTCCTCGCTGCCAATCCCAGCGGTGACTCCTATCATTGGTACTGAGCGGACGTGAGGCTTCGGGAGGTGGAGGCCGGGGCCTCGCGCGATACACCTTTTGCATCGCGTCCTCGACCCGCTGGAGCCGGACTGCTCCAACTCGGTTTACTTGTGGGATGATCGGTGATAGAGGCTGCGGGCCAGCCGATCACTTTTCGTTCTCCCAACTTGTTTTGCGCTTCTTGAAGGACACATGATCAGCAACGAACTTGAAGGGATTCTCCAGATCGCAAATGAACGCCAAGATGGCGTGTTGCGAGATCCTGCACAGCCGCTTCGGCCGCTGAACGGCGGCATCATTGTTTCGCGGCAGATGATTCGGGAAATGCGTCTCCGGCCGGGGCTGCTGGTTCGTGGGCAGACGAAGGGGCGGCATCTGCAGCGTATTGCCGCCATCGAAGGACGTGAACCTGGGGACTACGTTGATCGGATCACGCTGTACGACGCTACGCCGGTGGATCCCCATCCGATGCTGAAGCTGGAGCATGATCCAGCCGAGCTGACCACGCGGGTAATGGACATTCTCACGCCGGTCGGATTTGGGCAGCGGGGGCTGATTGTAGCGCCGCCGCGGTCGGGCAAGACCATCCTGCTACAGAACATCGCCCGCGGCATTCATGCGAACTATCCCAAAGCGCAGGTCATTTTGCTGCTGGTTGACGAGCGGCCAGAAGAAGTGACGGACATGCGGCGTAATGTGCCCGGCACGGTCTACGCTTCATCGAATGACAACACAGTGGAGAAGCACCTTGACCTGGCCCAGCTCATCATTGAGCGAGCCAAACGGCAGGTGGAGTTTGGCGCTGACATTGTCATCTTGTTGGACTCGCTGACACGACTCGGCCGGGCATTCAACACAGGCGGGCCGAGCGGTGGGCGGACGATGTCTGGCGGGCTGGACACTCGCGCATTGGAGATTCCCAAGCGGCTGTTTGGGGCTGCGCGTAAGATTGAAAATGGGGGCTCGCTGACGATCCTGGCGACCTGCTTGATCGACACGGGCAGCCGAATGGATCAGGTCATTTTCGAAGAGTTCAAAGGCACCGGGAACATGGAGTTGACGCTGGATCGGTCGCTGGCAAATCTGCGGATCTGGCCGGCGCTGAACATTCCGCAATCGGGGACGCGTAAGGAAGAAAAGCTTCTGAGCCCCCGCGACCTGGAATCCGCCAGCCGCCTGCGTCGGCACCTGGTGAGCATGCCGCCGACGCAGTCCATGAAGACGCTGCTGGATGCGTTGGGCAAGTTCAAGACAAACGAGGATCTGTATAACGCGTTCCGGGCGTGAACGCTGTTTTGGAACTGAAGCGGTGGCAAGTTCTGAGTGCTGAGTCCAGGGTAAGACTCAGCACTCAGTGTTTATGACGGGGGAAGGTCAGGAGGCGAAGGCGTTGCGGAGCAGGGAGAGGCTCTTGGGAATGCCGGTGAGGGGGGATTCTTTGCCTTCGAATTCGAGGGAGACGTAGCCGCGGTAGTTGGCGCGGTGGAAGATGGTGGCGATGCGTGGGTAGTCGAGGTCAAGGGTGTACCAGAGGCCGCCGCCGTAGTAGGTCTTGGCTTGGACGAGGACGGCGCGGGGGGCGAGTTTTTCGAGCTTGTCGTAGGGGTCTTCGAGGAAGTTGCCGGTGTCGGCGGTGACCTGGAGATAGGGGGAATTGACTTTATCGACGATGCGGAGGACGCCTTCGGGAGTCCGGCCGAGGCCCCAGTGGTTTTCGAGGCCCATGGTGATGCCGCAGCGTTCGGCGGTTTTGAGGCATTTTTCGAAGGCGTCGATGACCCATTCAAAGCCTTGGTCTTCGGTGACGCCCTGGGGCGGCGGTTCGATGCCGCGGTGGGCCATGAGGTCATCGAAATCCTTGCTGGTACCCCATGTGCCGGTGTTGACGCGCATGGTGGGGATGCCGAGGTCGTAGGCGAGTTCGAGGCAGTGGATGGTGTGGTCGATGTTTTTCTGGCGAACTTCGGGTTTGGTGGAGAGGAAGCCCTGGTGGATGGAGAAGCCGCAGAGATCGACGCCGCGGGAGATGGCGCGGCGTTTGAGGCGATTGACGTAGGGCTTTTCCTCGGATTCCATCTGGCGATGAAGGATTTCGACGCCTTCGAAGCCCCAGTCGGCGGCGAGGTCGATGCAGCGTTCGAGGTCGCGCAGGTCGTTGTTGGTGAATTGCCAGAAGGAGTAGGTGGAAACGGCCATGTGGTTGCGGGGACGGGAGGCGGGAATGGGCTGGTTGTCGGAGGCGGCGGGAGAGAGATTGGGGGCGGATACAAGAGCCGCGGTGGTGGCAACGGCACGAGTCAGGAATGAACGGCGGTTCATGAGGTTTCCTCCTGAGCAAAAGGTGGGCCTGCCAAAGCAGGCCCACCGTTGAAGCAAATGTGCGGCGAACTGGTACGCATCCAGCCTTGCGAACCCGGCCCTGCGGGCCGCCGCTAAACGGGGATCCGCGAAACGGGATGATACCAGATCGGGCGCGGCAAATCAGGCTTTGCGCCAGCGGAGGAAGCCTTCGATGGCTTCGTACTCGGCGAGGCCGAGCTTGTCGTAGAGGGCGGCGGTACCACGGTTGCGATCTTCGGCTCGCTGCCAGAATTCGCGGGGATCGTTGGGGCCGGGGAAGAGGGCGCGGTCCTTCTGGGATTCGTGTTTGAAGATGGCCAGGCGTTTGCGCATCAGTTCATCGGGGCTGAGGGGGACGGCCATTTCCAGTTCATCGATGGCCCACTCCTGCCAGGCGCCGCGGTAGAGCCAGACGTCGCAGTGCTTGAGCCAGGGACGGTCTTTGAGGCGTTCGAGGGCCTGGAAGACGGCGGTGAGGCAGACGCGGTGGGTGCCATGGGGGTCGGAGAGGTCGCCGGCGGCGTAGATCTGATGCGGCTGAACCTGTTCGAGCAGGTCCACGATGATCTTGATATCGGCCTCGCTGAGGGGCTTTTTGCGTACGCGGCCGGTTTCGTAGAAGGGCATATCGAGGAAGTGGATGTGGTCTTCCTTGACGCCGGAGTACTTGGCGGCGGCACGGGCCTCGGTGTGGCGGATGACGGTCTTGATCTGTTGCAGTTCGGGGCTATCGACCTCGCCAGGCTTTTTGCTTTTCACGAAGCTGTCGACGTGGCGTTCGATGCGTTCGGCGGTTTCGGCGGAGAGACGGAAGATGCGGCTGAACTCCACGACGAAGTCCATGTGGCGGACGGCGGCGGCGTCCCAGACGGCGATGTTTCCGGAGGTCTGGTAGGCGACATGCACGTCATGCCCCTGCTCGCAGAGGCGGATGAGGGTGCCGCCCATGGAGATCACATCGTCATCGGGATGCGGGCTGAAGACGACGACACGTTTTGGGAAGGGGATGGGACGGCCTTGTTCATCGACCTGCGAGGCCTTGCCGCCGGGCCAGCCGGTGATGGTGTTCTGGAGAGCACGGAAGACTTCGATGTTGATTTCGTAGGCTCCGCCGCGGCGGCTGGCGAGGAGTTCCTGGAGGCCATGCTCGTTGTAGTCGCCTTCGGTGAGCTTGAGGATGGGCTTTTTGAGGGTTTGGGCCAGCCAGGTGGTGGCTTTGCGGGTCTGCTTGCTGTCCCAGGAGAGGCCAAACTCTTCGAGGGAGCCGAGGAGCCAGGGGGTCTTGAAGCGGGTCAGATCGGCGGCAGCGGCGTTATCCAGGACGATCTGGGCATTGGGGTGCTGCTGGAGGTAAGAGGCAGCAACAGACGGGGAGACGTCGCCTTCGACAGCGCGCTTGATGATAGCGGACTTGTGTTCGCCCCAGGCGAGGAGGACGATGCGTTTGGCGGAGAGGATGGAATCAACGCCCATGGTGAGGGCTTTGCGCGGGACGTTCCACTCGCCGAAGAAATCGCTGGCGGCGTCCATGCGGGTGATGGTGTCGAGGGTAATGAGGCGGGTGCGGCTGTCGCGGGGGGAGCCGGGCTCATTGAAGCCGATGTGACCGGTGCGGCCGATGCCGAGGACCTGGAAATCGATGCCGCCGGCGTCACGGATGGCCTGCTCATAGCTCTGGCAGAACTCGGCGACCTTTTCGCGGGGGACGGTGCCATCGGGGATGTGGATATTGCGTTTTTCGATGTCGATGTGGTCGAAGAGGTGTTCGCGCATGAAGCGGTTGTAGCTTTGCAGCTCATCGGGCTTCATGGGGTAGTACTCGTCGAGGTTGAAGGTAATGACGTTTTTGAAGGAGAGGCCTTCCTGCTGGTGAAGGCGGATGAGTTCATCGTAGAGGGCGGTCGGGGTGGAACCCGTGGCGAGGCCGAGGACGAAGTGGCGGCCTTTGGTGGTGACCTGCTTGATGCGATTAGCGATTTCCGCGGCGACCGCGGCACTAGCGCGTTTGGCGTCGCTATAAACTTCGACGGGGATGCGTTCCAACTGACGGATCGAGCCGTGTGACAGCATGTTAAGCTCCTTAGGAGGATGTCAGAGTCGCTTCTGCGGCTGAGTTCGGTGAATTATTATCACCCGTGTTATTTATGTCAAGAGCCTTGCGGAAAGGCACGGAGGCACGAAGTGAGGGGGAAGAGGGGGTGCAAGGGGATAAGAGCAGTTGTTTAGGGCGGATTGTGGAGGGTGGGTTGATTGGCGGAATTGGTTGCTGGGAGTGGGTTTAATAACGTAGGATGTATTAATGGCGATCCTCAGTGCTCGAGAATCGGAAGTTTTGGCGTTGATTCGGCGGTATGGCGCGCTCAGCCGGCGGGAATTGCATGAGCGGATGGGGGTCAGGCCGAACACCGTGGGGGATTTGGCGGCGGATATGATCGAGAGGGGCTTGTTGCGGGAATGTGAGGGGGAAACCACGGGGCCAGGGCGGCCTCGGCAGCCGTTGGAGATTGATGGGGATCGGCGGCGGGTGATTGGATTGGCTTTGGAGCCGGGGCGGGTGAGTGCATGCGAGCTGAACCTTCACGGGCGGCGGATTGGGGGGCGGCTGGAGCGATCGACCCGGACAAGCCAGGATGTGGTGGTCGCGGCGTGCACGATGATCCGGGCGATGCGAACAGAGCGGGATCTGGCGATCGGGATCAGCACGACGGGGTTTGTGGATCCAGAGAGTCGATCGATCCTGACCAGTTCGGCGATGTTTCGGCAGCTACAGACGAGCCTTGATCCGATCTATGAGGCGGATGGCGAGTGCCCGGTACTGCTGGAAAACGACATGCACGCGATGGCGGCATACTGGTCGCTGAGCCAGGACAGCGAAGAGGATGAGGATGTGCTGCTGGTGGACTTGAGGGATGGGGCGATTGGGGCGACGCTCCTGGTGGATGGAAAGCCCAACCGGGGATGCGTCATCGGTGGAAACGAGCTGGGACACATGCGGTTTTTCGCGGAGACCGAGGTGTGTTATTGCGGGCAGACGGGGTGCCTGGAACGGATTTGCAGTTCGGATTTCATCCAGAGGGTGACGGGGGATGCAATGACGGATCTGGATAGCCGATTGGCGACGTTCAATGCCAAAGATGAGGCGGGGATGCTGGTTCTACGGCATCTGGCGGCAGGGATTGGGAACGTAATCAACTTCGTGCGGCCGAACCGGGTAGTCTTGACGGGGCGACTGACGGAGCATCTGGCGTTTACGAACCAGTTGCTGGAGTCGGTGCGGCAGGGATTGCTGGCACCGTTGGTGGATCGGGTTCGGATTGATATCTGGGATAAGCCAATGGTGAGCTTTGCGGAAATGGGGGCATGGCTGGCATTGGCGGCGATCTATCGAGGGGGATATGAGGGGATAAATCGACCGGTTATAGAGAAGGCAGTGGCAAGGCCCGAATGACGGCGGGGATGGGGAAGTGGCCGGTTGGGTGTGCCCGTGTTTTTTGGGAAACGGGGGTGTCCTGCTCATGTTCCAAGCCAGAGCGCAGGGTTGGATCGTCTGGCATATTTGAGAAGATCCGGACTTGCGCTGCGCTACAGTCCGGCTTGGAGGGTGGTCCTGAGGTTTTCGCGGCGGATTGGATCGCTGGGCGTGCCGTTGGGGGGGAAGCGGACGATGCACGGGCATCCTGTTCCGGAGGAGGCTCGGAGCTTTACGCGAGGGGCCATTTGGGGGACGATGCATGGCATGCGTACCGCACGCCTGCACCTGTGGGCCTTCGTGCTGGCCCTGATCCTCTTTCCCGCTTTCGTCTGTGGCGAGTTTCCCACGAGTCGGCCATTTCCGGGGGTTGGCTACGCAACGGAGTCGCGCAAAGACCCGGCGATGCGTTTGTACTGCGTCATGGTGGATCTGACGAATTCGGCAGTTTCGCTTCATGTTTCCCGCGGGGGGCCGGACCCGGATGGCAATGGTCCGTTCCAGACCACGCTCATGAGAACCAGCGAGATTGCCGCCCGCGAGAGGTTTGACATCGCGATCAATGGGAGCTTTTTCGCGGCCAAGAGCAAAGTGGATGAGGAAGGCGCATTGCTGCGTTACGCGGTCGGTCAGCCCGCCAGCGTCATCGGCCCGGCCATGAGCGATGGCACCCTCTGGGCGAAAGGCTCCGGGGCCCGCCCGTGCCTCATTGTCACCGATCGCGGGGAGGTGTTGATCGCGCCATCCACGCAGATTCCGCACAATGCCCGGCAAATCGTCTCCGGCAATACCCTGCTCGTGGAGAATGGCAAGGCCGTTGCCAACTCCAGCAAGCAAATCGCGCCCCGAACTGCCGTCGGCCTCGACAAAGGACACAAGCGTTTGGTGGTGCTGATCGTGGATGGCCGGCTTCCGGGGTTCTCGATCGGCATGAGCTACGCGCAAGTGGCTGCGGAGCTGATCAGCCTCGGGTGTCACACGGCGATCAACCTGGACGGAGGCGGAAGCACGACCCTTGTGCTCCGTGATCCCAAGACGCAACAATTCCGAGTCATCAACACGCCCAGCGATGGAACGGAACGGCCAATCGCCAATGTTCTGGGGGTTAAGATCAAGCAGTAGAGGGGCAATCCAGGGGCGGGGTGGGGGTTGGGCAAGAGAAACCGCAAGCCTTTATCATTATCGGACGGCGAAAGAGAGTAATTCACGCTTAATTGTCAATTGATAATTGACAATTGGCAATTGACAATTGCCAATTCGAGAACGGGAGATCCACAACATCAAGAAACAGAAGAGCCCACGGATCGCTGATCCGTGGGCTCGGAATGATCCCTTGGGATCCCCCCTACCAGCGTTTGGCCTGGGAGGCGACCTTCATGGGCAGGCCGAACAGATCGATGAATCCGCGGGCGGCGGTCACGTCATAGCCTTCCATGCTGAAGCTGGCCAATTGTGGATCGTAGAGCGTATGGGGGCTGGTGGCGCTGATGGCCTGGGCATGGCCCTTGTAGAGGCGGACTTTGGCGACGCCGGTGACTGAGGCGTTGGTGTGATCGATGAACGCCTGCAGGGCTTCGCGCAGGGGGTGGAACCACTGGCCATAGTAAACCAGTTCGGCATAGCGCAGGGCGACCTGCTGCTTGAAATGCAGGGTGTCGCGTTCGATGCAGATTTGTTCCAGGGCCTTGTGGGTTTCGTAGAGGATGGTTCCGCCGGGCGTCTCGTACACGCCGCGCGACTTCATGCCGACGAGGCGGTTTTCGACCAGGAGGGAGATGCCGACGCCATGCTTGCCGCCGATCTGGTTCAGGGTGGCGATGATCTCATGGGCGGCCATTTTCTTGCCATTGACGGAGACGGGCACGCCGGCCTCGTAGGCCACCTCGACGACCTCGCTCTGGTCGGGCGCCTTTTCCGGGGGGACGGTCATGGTGAGGCATGCCTGCCAATTCGGCTCCTTGTCCGGATGTTCGATCTCCGCGCCTTCGTGGGAGATGTGCCAGAGGTTGCGATCCTGGCTGTAGATTTTCTTCTTGCTGGCGGTGACGGGGACGCCCTTCTTCTGGGCATAGTCGATGGCGCTTTCGCGATCGCGCAGGCCAAAGGACGGGTCTTTCCAGGGGGCGATGATCTGGAGATCCGGTCCGAGGGCCATGTAGGTCAGCTCAAACCGAACCTGGTCATTGCCCTTGCCGGTGGCGCCATGGGAGACGGCATCGGCGCCGGTCTGCCGGGCGACTTCGACCTGTTTGGCGGCGATCAAGGGGCGGGCGATGCTGGTCCCCAGGAGGTAATCCTGCTCATAGACAGCGTGGGCCCGGAGCAGGGGGAAGCAGTATTTCTCCGCGAACTCCTGGCGCAGGTCCATCACGACGACTTCATCGGCGCCGCTCTTGCGGGCCTTGTCTTCGATGCCTTTGAGTTCATCGCCTTGGCCAAGTTCTGCTGCGAAAGCGACGAGTTTCACGCCCGGATAGCGTTCTTTCAGCCAAGGCAGGATGACGCTGGTATCCAATCCCCCGGAGTACGCCAATACAATTTTCTTTGGTTGCACTTGTGCCATCTGAATTTCCTCTTCAATGTCTCAGTAAAACGCCCCAACAGTATAAGCATCGTCCTTCCCTTCGCCATTGGTGCGCCTGTGCTTGACGCTGCCGGGTCGATATCGGAGCATTGGCGGTATGCGTGTTCTCATCACGGGCTCCTCCGGACAAATTGGCACGAACCTGGGTTTGGCGCTCCTGGCGAGAGGGGATCAGGTCATCGGGATCGACAATCGGCCCAACGCCTGGACCGATCGCATTGAAACCTTCGTGGCCGACCTGGTCACCCTCGCCCGCCAAGGCAAGCCGTGGGCGCCGCCTTCCAAGCCGGACGTCATCGTTCATCTGGCAGCGCACGCGAAGGTTTTCCAGCTCGTGGAGCAGCCGCACAAGGCATTGGAGAACGTGGAGATGGCGTTTGCCGCCCTGGAGATTGCCCGGGCATTGAAAGTTCCAATCATCTTCGGCTCCAGCCGCGAGGTTTATGGTGATATTCATCACCATGTGACCGAGGAGAGCATGGCGGATTTTGTCGTGGCTGAGAGTCCTTATTCAGCCAGCAAGATTGCCGGTGAGGCATTCTTTTACAGCTACGCGCGCTGCTACAAGCTTCCGCACGTGGTGTTCCGCTTCAGCAATGTGTATGGGCGATACGACAATGATCTGGACCGGATGGAGCGGGTCGTTCCCCTGTTTATGCGGAGAATCAGCCGTGGCCAGCCCATTACGGTCTACGGGCGGAACAAGACGCTCGATTTCACGTATGTCGATGACTGCGTCGCGGGGGTTGTTGCGGGCATTGATGCGTTGACCAGCGGTCGAGTCGTTAACCAGACCATCAATCTCGCCTGCGGCCAGGGGCAAACGCTCTTTGATCTGGTCAATCTCATCGAGATGGCTCTCAACAAACATGCCGAGGCGATTTACAAGGAATCGCAGACGGGGGAAGTCACCCATTATGTGGCGGATATCAGCAAGGCGAGGCAATTGCTGGGGTATCAGCCGCGGGTTCCGCTGTCGTTGGGGATTCGGATGTACGCGGACTGGTGGCGAGAGAACCGGTGGGTGTGAGACCTGGTACCTTTGGAAAGGACAGCGCGGCCCGATGGGCCGCCGCGAAACGGTTATCTGGGGGAATTGCCTGGGAGTCTGGCAGATTCGAGGGGGCGGCCCAAGTGTTTGTGGAAGAATTGGGCGGTGCGGGAGCCGAGGCGTTGTTTGATGATGGGGTCGGGGGTCATGTGGGTGAGGCCGGGGAGGGGGAGGAGTTCGAAGTCGCGGCCGGCGCGGAAGAGGGCATCGGTGAGCTTGAGGGTGTGGCGGAAGTAGACGTTGTCGTCGGCGGTGCCATGCACGAGGAGCAAGGGACGATTCAGGGTGTCGGCGTAGGTTAAGAGGGAGGCTTCGCGGTAGGCGGCAGCGTCAGTGTCGGGGAGGCCGAGGTAGCGTTCGGTGTAGTGGGTGTCGTAGTCGAGCCAATCAACGACGGGGGCGCCGGCGACGGCGGCTTTGTAGACGTCGGGGCGGCGGAGGACGGCGAAGGCAGAGAGATAGCCGCCGAAGGACCAGCCGGTGATGCCGACGCGATCGAGGTCCATTTCGGGAAAACGCTGGCCGAGGGCTTTGAGGCCGGCAACCTGATCATCCAGAGGTACGGTGCCGAGGCGTTTGGAGATAGCGCGTTCCCAATCGCGGCCACGGCCGGGGGTACCACGACCATCGAGGGCGACGACGATGAAACCTTGGTCAGCGAGCCACTGGCGCATGAGGCTGCTGCGCATGGTGGCGGCGACAACGGTAACGTGGGGGCCGCCGTAGACATCAACGATGACGGGGTAACGTTTGGCGGGATCGAAGTTGCGGGGGCGGACGATGCAGGCGTGGAAGCTGGGGGAGTCGCCGATTTGGAGTAGCTCGGCTTTGGGAATGAAGGGCGGGTTTTCGGCAACGGAGGGGAGCTGACCGATGGGGGTACCGTCGGCGCGGCAGACGGTGGCGATGGGCATGGCGGTTGGGGTGGACTCGGTGTGAACATAGGCCGAGTGGTTTTTGGAGAAGACGGCGTGGTGCTGGCCGGGGGTGGTGGTCAAAGGGGTGGCTAGCCCCCCCACCAGGGGGACGCGCCAGAGGTGGGTTTGGGTTGGATCGACGCTGGCGAGATAGATGACCTGGCGGTGCGGG
>JBLNDH010000546.1:0-6970 GCA_050261455.1 Bacillota bacterium | reverse complement strand
CATCCCCCACCGCCCCATACTCCCGCACATTAAACACCCCCGCCCCACTCGCATGTGCCACCACCACCCAAATCACCAGCACCGCCACAATCCTGCCCATGCGCATCATGAGTCGACTCCTATCGAGATTCGTATACGCCCCTTCTACCACCCCCTCCCCACACCGTTGCCAATTGCGCCCCGCCCCACGCCGGGTCCGGAGCGTAAAGCAACGACCCGGATCTCCATCAACCGGTGGGGCAAACATTCCTGTCTGCCTCTCCTTCTCCCTCGCCCGGTACTCCGGGAGAGGGGTGGGGTGAGGGTTCAACGCCAATCCCGTCTCTCGTAGAGTCCGCCACAGCGGATTCCCTGTCGCCTTGCCCGTCATTCTGATCGCAGCGAAGCAAAAGTAGGGTGTGCTTCAGCACACCACCACTAATGCTATTTTGCCATCCTACGACAACCCAGTACAATCACACCAACACGCAAGAGAAACGACATGCCTATTAATGGGACAACGCAATGAAACGCCGGCTGTTCGCCATCCTCCCAGCCCTTTCACTGCTACTTTCCCTAGTCATGGCAATGCTGTGCCTGCGAAGCTACTGGACGTGGGATGCCATCGCGTTCGGACAACCCGGCGGACACCAATGGCGCATCACCTCGGAGAGCGGACGTGTTGAAGTTGCCATAGTTGCCAGGTCACCCGCGATCGATGAGGGCTATTGCTACTATTCACGCGGTCCGAGTGAGCCGGCATCTTTTTTCGGTCCATTAACCGATAGCCCCGGCTTTCGCCTCGGCCTTGTATGGGACGAGTATTGGACCGCAGCCAGCGATCCAGGTGAATGGCACCATGGCTTGATCATCGGATACGGGCATCTGATCGCCTTGGCGGGTACATACCCCCTCTGCAGGTTCGCCCGCTTGTGCATCAAGCCCCTCCGATCTTACAGATCGCGTATACGCAGACAAAACGGCTTCTGCCCCACCTGTGGCTACGACCTCCGCGTCAGCAAGGACCACTGCCCCGAATGCGGCACGCCAATCGTAGCCGACAAGAGTGAACAGCCTGCCCGTACGCTGGCGCAGCCATCCGCGACAATCCACTCGCCCATCGGTTAAGATGCCTTCATGGCTGGTTTATTCGATGGCACGCCGCTGGAGCGGCCGGTAACGTGTGAAGTCTGTGGGAAGGCATTGGCCGAATGCCACTGCCCACGAGATGCAAGCGGCAAGGTCCTCTTGCCCGGGCAGCAGACGGCCGTCGTACGGATGGAGAAGCGGCCTGGGGGCAAGGTCGTCACCCTCGTCGAGGGTCTGGAGCCCAAGGCCACAGACTTGGAGGGCTTGCTCAAGAAGCTCAAGGCCCGATGCGCCGCAGGGGGGACTGTTCAAGATGGAACCCTTCAAATCCAAGGCGATCACCGCCCCGCCGTCGGCGAGGTTCTCCGCCAGACCGGCTTCCGCGTGAAGGTGCGGTAGCGCCTATCGCCAATCTGGTCATTTCCTCATTCAAAAGCAGGTATACGCCACAGAGAACACAGAGGACACCGAGAGAAATGCATTGAATGTGTTCCCTCTGTGTTCTCGGTGGCGAATCTCTTCTCAAACATGACTGGTGGCTTCGGAACTCTATACCTCAGCTCAAACAGCCGCTATCATCTTTGCAGAATCACGCGGGGATTACAGTGAGGAAGCACATGCAGACCACACATCAGAAGAACATCGGGACCCTCTCACGGCGGAAGATGCTGGGTGCAACGGCGGCGGCAGCGGCGTTTACGATTGTGCCGCGGCATGTGCTGGGGGCCGGGCAAACGCCGCCCAGCGAGAAGCTCAACATCGGTGTCATCGGCACCGGCGGACGCGGGGCGGATGATATCGAGGACCTGAAGAGCGAGAACATCGTGGCCCTCTGCGATGTGGATTGGGCGCGGGCGGCCGATACGTTCAACCGGTTCCCCAAGGCCAAGAAGTATCGGGATTTCCGGAAGATGATCGACGACGGCAAGTCATTTGATGCCGTGCTGGTCGCCACGCCGGACCATATCCATGCCATCGCTTCGATCACCGCGATGAAGGCGGGGAAACATGTCTATTGCGAAAAACCCTTGACGCGGACGATCTACGAAGCCCGACAGGTGGCCAAGGCCGCGCGGGAGGCCAAGGTCGTCACGCAGATGGGCAACCAGGGAATGGCCTTTGAGGGGAATCGCTTGATCAATGAATGGATCTGGGATGGCGCCATCGGGGCGGTGCGCTAGGTGCATGTCTGGTCGGACCGCCCCACTCACTTGGGGACTAAGGAGTTGTACTGGCCACAAGGGGTTGAACGACCGAAGCAGACGCCGGCGGTGCCTTCGACACTCGACTGGGATCTCTGGCTGGGGCCGGCACCCTATCGGCCCTATCACCCGGCCTATGTGCCTTTCGCCTGGCGCGGATGGTGGGACTTCGGCTCCGGTGGCCTGGGCGACATGGGTATCCATAATCTGGCCCCCGTCTTCTCGGCATTGAAGCTGGGGGCCCCTACCAGTGTTTGCGCCAGCTCGACACCGGTGTTTGAGGAAACCCTGCCGGTGGCGTCGTGTGTGCACTATGACTTCCCGGCCCGGGGCGACATGCCGGCGGTGAAGGTGCATTGGTATGACGGAGGAATCCTGCCGGCCAGGCCGGAGGAACTGGAGGATGGGCGGGAGTTGAACAAGGAGGATGGGATTCTGTTTGTGGGCGACAAAGGGAAGATATTGGTGGAGGGCTGGGGCGGACACACGCCCAGGCTCATTCCGGAGACGAAGATGCGGGATTACAAGCGGCCGGCCAAGAGCTTGCCGCGATCGATCGGACATCACCGGGAATGGATCGAGGCGTGCAAGGGCCAGAACATCGTGCCAAGATCGAACTTCGACTTTGCGGGGCCGATGACGGAGGCGGTGCTGCTGGGAACGATCAGCGTGCGAGTGGGCGGACAGAAGCTCAATTGGGATAGTGAGAATATGAAGGTAACAAACGTGCCCGAGGCGAACCGGTATGTTCATTACGAATACCGGAAGGGATGGAGCTTATAGGAGGGACTGCCCACGAATCTCCACGAATTCACACGAATTATTTGTTTCCTTATTCGTACTTATTCGTGGAGATTCGTGGGCACTATCTTTTCATCTCCTGGTTTCGAGGACGATGCGGGTGACGCTGTCGGCGGGGCAATAGGCTTGGCAGGAGAAGTGGGTTTCGGTATCGACCTCGCGGCTTTCGATGGGGATCAATTCCAGGTTGGTGGGTGACCAGGCACAGGCTCGGTCGATGCGGTAGATCTTGAGCTGCTTTCGGCCGGGGGGAAGATTGGTGAAGCGGAGGGTGGCCAGGCGGTCCTGGGATTTGGGCCAGGCGAGGTTGGCGACCATGATGCTGGTTTGATTGGCGTCTTTCGCGGCCAGGATACGGAACTCCTTTTCATCGGTTTGGGCCTGGAGACGTTGGTCGCCGAGGCGGGAGAGCATCTGGTAGACGAAGTATTGGGGGCGGGGTTCACCACCGACGCCAAAGAGGCCGAAGCGATGCGGGACTTCGTTCCAGTGGTGGAACATGATGTTGGGGTCGCGGAAGAAGGGGCGGAAGGAATCGATGTAGCAGACCTGATCCCAGGCGTGATAGTAGAACGACCAATCCAGGTGGGCATCCATCATGGCGAAAAGGGAGGCGGCGGTGATGGCGGCCCGGCGGGGGTTGAAGGCCTGGTCTTCCACGGAGATGGGTTCGAAGCCTTTGCTCCATTCGGTGACAAGCATTTCGGGACGTTTGCCGGGGTAGTCTTCAAGCAGCGAGCGGTATTTCTGGACCAGGCCGGCGTGTTGTTCAGGACTGTCGGAATAGAGGTGCCAAGAGATGAAATCGAGTTGGAGACGCTGCTGTTTGCAGGCTTCGATGAAGCGAGGGAGATAATCGCTGGAGGCATTGGCGACGGCGGTGCCGCCGACTTTGGCAGAGGGGAAGGCGACGAGGATGGCGGGAATGGTGATCTGGTAGTATTCGAGGTATTGATTGGGGTCGGCGATGAGGTAGGGGCAGCCGCCGTTTTCGCCGATGTCGGTTTCGTTGCCAATCTCCCAGTAGGTGACGATGGGCTTATCGACGGAATAGCGTTTGACCAGGGCATGGATGACGCGTTGCCATTCCTGGATGTCATTGGGCCACCAGATGTTGGGATCGATGGTGGGATAGAGGGGCTTGGGCTTGATGGTGATGGCGGCGACGACATGGGCGCCGGTGCGGGCGAGGGAGTCCATATAGGGATCGAGGCGGCTCCAATCGAAGCGGTTGTGGTCGGGATAGATGTTGAAGAACTCCTGGATGAAGATGCGGATCAGGCGGGGTTTGAGCTTGGACAAGCCGGTGACGACGGGATCGGGGAGCGGGAGGGCATTGACGCCGCCGTGACCGATGGTGTGGCGGTAGGCTTCGAGGGGGCCTTGGGATGCGCTGGCATCAATGGAGATGGTGGAGACAGGAATGGAGGCAAGGGGCTGGGCAGGGAGGAGTTGGGAGGGGATTTGGGTTTGCGGATTGTTGGAAGAGGGGTGAGGAGTGGAGCAAGCGGCGAGGAAGAAGGGGAGGAGACAGAGGACTTGGAGGACCAGCGAAGTGCGCATTTGAGATCTCCTTGGAAGTGAGGATGCAGGGAATGTATGACAATTGGCCAGGGGATGCAAAAAGACCACAATGGGTACGCCGGGGGACCGGGCGGGGTACACCGGGAACCTCCCGGGAGCCACCGGGAGCCACCGGTGCGTAAGGCGTAAATGCGTAAGGCGTAAGGGGTTGCTTGGTGGGGAGAGCGACGAAGCGACAGAGCGACGAAGGGGGGAGGAGTAACGGAGTGTGGGGGTAACGGAGTGAGTGCGCAGGGAGGGTGGGGGTGAAGGGGGGAAGAAACAGGGATAGGACGAGCCATATGCGCATAGTGTCTCCTCTATATAAACGGGGGTGTTGCGCAAAAAAGGGAGTTGGGGCACAACGGATTATGGGCGGGATGGGGTTTTCCTTAGGAAAATTGAGAAAAGGGGTTTGGATTTTCGGCCGAAGCGCAACGCTAATGGGCAATGGAGGAGAGCGGGAGAACCCAGGGAGCAAGCTCCCGGGGCGTTGTGGAGTGTCGGAGGGGTCGGTCGGGGAGGTCGGTTGCGAGGAACCCTCACCCTAACCCTCTCCCGGAGTACCGGGCGAGGGAGGAGAGGGGGCGAGTGGGCGGGGTTGGGTCCGCGAAGCCGCAAGCGTGTGGGCGAAACGGGTCGGCGAAGGAAATGATTTGCACTTAATTGCCAATTGGAAATTGACAATTCTCAATTGCCAATTGAAGGGGGACCCAGGGAGGAATCCCTGGGATTGGAGAGAGGGGGAGGTCAGGCGGCGAGGCGTTGGGGGGAGGAGGCGGGGAAGGCGTACTCGGAGAAGGCGTATTGGTCGCGGGAGAAGCAGAGGGTGCCGACGTAATGGTTGGGGGCGAGGAGACGGCAGCGGGAGACGGTGCAATAGATGTCGGCGAGGGTGCCGTTGGGCAAGGGAAGGCGGGCGATGCCGGCGTAGCCAACCGGGAGTTGGGAGGGGGAAACGAAGACGGCGCCGCGGGGGTTGACCTTGCGCGTGCGAAGGGTGCGGTATGGGGAGTTGGGAGCATCGCAGAATAGTTGGAGCGATGCGGAGACAGAGTATCGGAATCGTTTCATCATTCGCCTCATCGAGCGCGACGGTTGTACAACATCCAGATCGGAAAGTTCAGCCACGTTACGGGGGCCCCGCCGGAGTTTTGCCCTACCATCGCAATGTGTTCCGCTTATTATCGGGTGGGGAAGGGAGGGAGTTTGGTGGGAAATGTGGAGGAAGGGACGGAGGGAGGGGAGGAGGGAATGACGAAGTCCGAAATCCGAATGTCGAATCAAATCCGAATGACTCAATGACCAATGACGAACGAGGAGACGGCGGAGAGGCGGGGTTGGATCCGCGAAACCGCAAGCGGTTATTGGGGTCGGAGGGCGAGTGTAGGTTTCGGCGCTTCATTGACAATTGGGAATTGACAATTGTCAATTGCCAAATGAGGAAGGAGGGGAGGTCCAACAAAAGCGAGGGAGGCGGGGTAGATAGCGGGGGTGGGCGAAGCCCATCGTATGGGAGCGAATTGGATGCAGGTGAAGGGCATGGTTATGAGACAAAGTAGATACGCGGCGGTGGTGGTGGCGGGTTGGGTGCTGATGATGGGGACGTGGGTCGGGGCGGAGGAGGGGATGGAGGGGTTGGTGAGGGAGTTCCGGAATCCGCCACGGGAGTGCAGTCAGACGCCGTTTTGGTTTTGGAATGGGGATTTGAGGCCGGAGGAGTTTCGGAGGCAGGTGAGGGAGATGGCGGCACAGGGGGTGTATGCGGCGATGCCTCATCCGCGGTTTGGGATGGATCGACGGCTTTACCTGGAGCCCCCCTACTGGGCGGCGATGGATGCAACGATCGACGAGGCGAAGAAGGTGGGGGCACGGGTGTATTTGTATGACGAGTACAACTGGCCCAGCGGCGGCGCGGGTGGGCGGGTGACGGAGACGGAGGGGGATTGGCATCCGCATGGGTTGGATTATGTGGTGAAGGATGTGGAGGGGCCGGGGACGGTGAGGACCGAGAAGCCGACTCCGAGCGAGCCGGAGAGCAATACGTTTGAGGAGATGGTGGCGGCGTTCCTGGTGCCGGGGGACTTCCCGGTGATCAGTGCGAGGGGTGAGGCGGAGTTTACGGTGAAGGCGTGGGGACAGATCAGTCAGGATAAAGCGGCGGTGATTGGCGAGGTGCCGGCGGGGAAGCAACGGGTGGTGGTGTTCTTTTTGAGTCGGGCGGGGAATCCGAGCCCGTTGGATACGGGGAGCGGGTCGTTTGTCGATTACCAGAATACGGAGGCGACGCATCGGGTTATTGAGCTGACGCATGAGGCGTATCGGAAGCGGGCTGG
>JBLNDH010000545.1:0-10223 GCA_050261455.1 Bacillota bacterium | reverse complement strand
TTGGCTGCTTCCAAGTTGCCTTGAAAGCGGGATCTTACATCTGCGCCATCGCCGGGGTTTAGCTGGCGATCCGCAGACTCACATCCTCGCGGCTGTCCGACTATTCACTTGTCAAAGAGCTCCATTCGATTTGCTGATCTTATCAGATCGGATGGTCGGTTGCAAGTCTCGTTGCAGCCTTTTTTTACGTTCATCCCGTCGTTCGCGGCTGCTGGCCGTTCCCGACGTGAGAGGGCGAATCTTATCGTTCCCTTTAGCGTTGTCAACGGGCCTTCAGGAAAAATTCTTCGCCGGTTCCAACCACAACGCCTATGCCGCCACCGATTCGCCGGAACGAGGCCATGCGTTGGCCTCGGTTTCAGCGGCACTTAGCATTACGGCGAGGTTGGGGATTGGTTCGGGAAGTTACAAGAGATTTGTGAGTAACAAAGGCGGATTTTTTGGTTGATGCTGGTCACCCGCTTTCGCTCTCTGGTCGCAGCGAAGGTGCAAGCGAGAGATAACAAAACGCCGGCCCCTTGGAGGGGGCCGGCGTGCATGGCGTACATAATGGCTTTGTTTAGGTTAGATCAGCTGGCAGATGCCGTCTCCTCGCCATCCAGCAATGTGGGCGTGACGAAGAAGTACAAATCGGTCAGTTGCTGCTGGGAACGATGGTTCTTGAACAACCAGCCAAGCAACGGTAGGTCACCCAGGCCGGGGACTTTGTTTTCGCGAGTCGTCGTACGGATCATGCGCAAACCACTGATGACCAAGGTACTGCCATCGTCAACGGTGACAGCGGTTTCGGCTTCACGAGACTCGATGACAGGGTTGATGAGGGCTTGGGCCGATGTGCCACCGGTCAGGGTTGGCAGCGGGGCAAAGCCGGAGACGGAGGAGACGATCGAGATCGCATGAAGCTTAACGCGATTGGCGCCAATGGCCTGCGGGGTGATGTAAAGCTGCACACCGACCGGTTTGTATTGGGTAGTGGTCTGGAGGACGTTGGCCGAGACGGTGGCGTTCTGAATGGGGAGTTCCTGGCCGGCGAGCATATAGCCGGTCTGTCCCGCGGCAACGGTCATGCGTGGAGAGGAGACAACGCGAAGCAAACCAGCGTCGGCCAAGAGCTGGAAACTAGTCTCGACATTGATCCCGGCACCTTCAAACGTCTTCATCAGACTGACGACTGAACCCTGGAACTGCGACCCGTTGGCCTGCGAGTCCAGGAGGCGTTGGGTGTCGAAAGTCGAGATCACATTCTGGCTGCCTGTCTCGCCCAGATGCTTCATCAGGACGCGAGCACCCTGCTGAAAATCGAAATCGCGGCTAACTTCGAAAATACGGGCGGCGATTTCCACCTGGCGCGGGGGCACATCCAGCTTGGACAGCATGTCCAAGACAGAAGATTTCATGATGCGGTCGCAGGTGACGACCAGCGTGTTTTCGCGGGGCAACGGAAGAACCGTGCCGGCAGGGCCAAGTTGCTGCTGGAGAACGGTGACCAGAGGCACCAGGTCAGCGGGCGCGACGGTCACATTGCGACGCTGGGTACCGGCGGGATCGCGGCCCGCGGTCACACTGGAGCCGCCATAACTGCGCAACTTCCAGATCAGGCGGACCTTGCCATCGGGCAGTGGGACGACATCGACAGGCAAGCCCTCTTCGGAAACGATGGGGACACTGATGACCTGCATCGTGGGTTGGGTCGTGGGCTGAGTGGAGGGCATCGGCACCGTGATGCGCATGTACTCGTGGGTTACAACTGGACCAGGCCGGGGCGACTCGCCCTTACCGGAAGTTTTGTCGTTCGGAGCACCTTCTGAGGACTTGTATTGCTTGAATCCGAACTGTTCGGCAGCGGTCTTCGGGCCCTTTCTCTCAATAACCGACCACTTCACTTGGCTGAGTTGATCTTCACTGGACTGGAACGCGGAAGCATCGCGTCGGGAATTACCAGAAACGACCCGGTTATCGCCCTCGTCAACGTACTGGGTGCTATGTTGAACCTTCTCGACACAGGCGGAGATGTTGGTTATGGCAAAGGCCAGCGCAGCGCAGGTCACCCCCCGTCGGGCTCTTAACGCCAACAGGCCCCGTTTGGTGGTGATTCTGTTGCCGGACTTCTTCATAAAACCTCCGTTCTCCCAAAGAACTCATTTTCAAACCCGAGTTGCCAGGGCGTTACCGCTTGGCACTAAGGCTTGGAAACTCGCTCCACACCGAACAGCTGCGGATCCATCCTGTGCGTTCGGACACAAACCGGTGTTCTGGATTACATGCGACGGCCAGTTTTGTTGATCACAGGTGAGCATCCATACCGATCAGGCTACCCGCATGTGAGCAATTCAACAAGATCCATCACGCTGTCCCGAACATCCTACTATCGAGCCATACCAATGGATCTGCACCGCGTTGAACACCGCATTGTTACCTATCTGTTAAGCTTGCGGAGACCTACCTTACGTATCGGCATGCGCGATACGGGAAGATGGAAGGTTTTTGCAAAATGACCGGAAAACAGCTTGCCACGATCAGGCAATCTGATCAACGGTCGAAATCCCGCGTCCAGTCGTGCTGTATTTTTGGACTCCAGCGGGACTTACGAAATGGGGCGAAGGGATTCCAGGAATGGCGGATGCACATAAAAACAAGGGCCAGCAGGCCACCACCAAGGTGGGCGGCCTCGCCACCGGCGTTGTGTCGGGAGCTATGGCCGAAAGCAAAAACCGTGTAAGCGGCGATACCCATCATGATCCACGCCATGGTTTTAAGTTTTAGGGAAACCGGCGGGAACATGAGCATGACTTCCACATCGGGCGCTAGCCAGGCGGCAGCCATGAGAATCCCAAAGATGCCGGCCGAGGCACCAACCAAAGGCACCATCGGACTGGCGCCCAGAATCCCCAAGATCCAGAGGATCAGGTAACTTCCTGCCCCAGCCATGCCACAGATCAGGTAGAAGGCGAGGTATCGGCGGGAGCCAAAGTGCGACTCCACAATGGGGCCAAAGAAGTAGAGGCTGAGCATGTTGCCGAAGAGGTGGCTAGTGGAACCGTGCAGGAATTGGAAGGTGAGAAACCGCCAAACCTGGAGGTGGCCGATGGCCCAGAACATGGAGAAATGTCCCCACTGCGCCACGGGGGACATGGTGGGGTTGTAGCCCGGATGCTCAGCGGCCCGCAGGATCGCCAGCCTCAGGGCCAGTTCACTGCCGAAACGAGGGGTCAGCATCTGATCGAGAAGGAAGATCACTACGTTAATCACGATCAACCATGTGGTGATCGACAGCATCCGCATGGAAGCGAAGCCGCCACGCGGAAGGGGTTCACGCTGGTAGTCTCGGTCGTATATGCCCATAAGGGCGCAAGTGTATGGATCGGTACACTCGGCCACAAGGTGCCCTGGTTTTGTGATATAAGTGTACCAGGGTATCGGGGATGCCGGAGGAACCAGCCATGTCCAAGGGCGTTGTACTGGCATCATTGGTCCTGTCGATTGCCATTGCCTCTCATTCTCTGGCTCAGGAACGACAGCAGGCGGAGTTGAAGACGCTGAAGGCGATGCTGCCTCCGAGCCAGGCGTTTGATGTTTGGCTGGAGAAGACGAGGTACCTGCCGCCGGACTTTGATGCCCTGCCGACAATTCCCTATCCGCAAGACTTGCTGACGGTGATGCGGGAGGGGCAATCGGTGCGGATCACGGCAGAAGAATGGCCTGCGCGACGGAAGGAGCTGAGGGCGCTGGCGGAGGAGTGGTTGGTCGGTCATGCCCCCCCACCGCCGGGGAACGTCCGGGCGATCATTGAACAGAAGAAGCAGGAAACGGATCGGGAGATTTGGACGGTTCGATTGGAATTCGGGCCGGGTTATGCGGCTAAACTGCATTGCTGGCTGTGGATACCGAAGAATCTGCGGAAGCCGGCGCCAGTCTTTCTTGTGGATAACCTGTCGTATACGCGATTTGCGATGGATGCATTCAAGGCGGGGAAATTCGCCATTTGCATCTACAACGCGACGGATCCGGTCTATGTGCCGGAGAAGAAAGATGAGTCGGAGGCGTATAACGACCTGTTTGGTAAATACGACTGGTGTGAGTTCTATCGGCGGGGTTGGAGTGCCAGTCGGGCGGTCGATTGGCTGGGGACACTCGATTTTGTGGATCGGGATCGGCTGTTCATTGGGGGGCACTCGCGAAGTGCCAAGCAAGCGATGGTGGCGGCGGCATTTGACGATCGGCTCGCGGGCGTGATTGCCTCCAGCCCAGGTAGCGGCGGGTCGCTGCACTTCCGATACTGCGACCAGTATTACTATGGTGAATCGATCGAGCGGCTAACGACGGTTTTCCCCTATTGGGTCAGCCCGAAAGTGCGATTCTTCGCCGGGCGGGAGAATAAGCTGCCCGCAGACATGCATTATATATATGTATTATTGGCACCTCGGCCGGTGCTGATGAGCACGGCAATCCATGACTGGGTGGAGAACACCTGGGCAGTGGAACGGATGTATGAGAGCCTCCGGCCCGTATATGGGTTGCTGGGCAAGCCTGGGAATTTGGGGATTCGGTATCGTGTGGGGCAGCATTCGCCAGACGCCGCGACACTGGCGGCACACAGTCAATTCCTGATGCTGGCAGCGGAGGGGAAGAGCATCGCCGAGGCGTTTCCGTATCGGCCTTATCATCCGTGGGATTACGAGGGATGGGTCAGGAAAAATCCGATGGACGCTCCGCCGGTTGCCGACCCGACGGCGGCCCCCCGGCAGGATATTCGACGGCGGATCGAGTGGCTGCTGGGAGAGGGGCCAGGATATGAAGCCAGGAGGGTCGAGATCGGGGTTGGGGAGTCGGAAGAAGAGGCCAAGCTGCTCAAACGCGACTTCCCCGCCCTACCGCAACGGACTAAGTGCCGGTTTGGGATGGGGATCAACGGGAACTTCTACTATCCAAGCAAGGAAAGGCCCAAGGAAAAACTGCCGGGGATTGTGTGGCTATGCCCATTCCAGACCTCCAGCGGATACACGCCGAGTTACCGGGTTGGGGAGCTGCCCCATATACGGATGGCCAAGGCGGGATTTGTGGTGCTGGGGTTTGATCCGATTGGGACGGCCAATCGCCAGGAAGAACGGCGGACGTTCTACGAGCAGTACCCGCACTGGAGCCTCATGGGAAAGATGGTGCTGGACGCCCGGCATGCGGTGGATGCGATGCGGGCCAATCCGGATGTCGATCCGAACAGGGTATTCCTCGTGGGATTCGGCATGGGCGGGATGGTAGCGACGTTGACGGCGGCGATGGATGAGCGGGTGAGCGGCGTGGTGAGCGTGGCGGGGTTCACGCCGTTCCGGACCGATACGGACGCGGCAGGGACGGGGGGCATTCGGCGGTGGAGTCATCTATATGGGTGGATTCCCCGGCTGGGGGCGTTCGTGGGGCAAGAGGCGAAGGTGCCGGTGGATTTCGATGAAATCCTGGCGAGCATCGCCCCGCGGCCAATGCTGGTGATGGCACCAAAGTTGGACTGGCACGCCCGGCATGAGGAGGTGGCCAAGGCGGTGGCGGCGGCGGGGAAGACCTATGAGCGGCTTGGGGCGGCAGATCGATTGAAGCTGGAACGGCCGGAGAAGTGGATTGAGTTCAATGATGAGATGCAGGGGAGGGTGGTGGAGTGGTTAAAAGGGCAGCGGTAGGTTATGGAGAGTCAGAAGAATACTGCCCCATTGCCAAGGATTGATTCTCGGCTGCAGAGCTCGCGAAGGTTCGAAGACGCGAAGGCAACGCGAAGAAGAGACTTGCCACAGAGGACACGGAGAACACAGAGGAAACAATTGAATGCATTCTTTCTCTGTGTCCTTTCTGTCCTCTGTGGCGTATGTCTGTATTCAATACTCGCAAATGAACCTTCGCGAGCGCTGCTTTCAGGGGCAGGGATCCTCTGATGCCTCAGTAGAGAACGGAAAGCAAAAGCCCACGGACCAAAGTCCGTGGGCTCTTGTGTTTGTTGCATCAGTGATCAGGTTCGATCCGAGGGGATGTCTTTGGCCTCGGGGGGTGTGGTGGCACCGTTGGGTTGTGTCGTGGCAGCGCCGTTACCGTCCTTTTTGGACAGTTGAGAGGCCAGGACGGAGCTGACGTTGTCGATCAGTTCGCGGGCCTTGGGGGGGAGGGTGGAGAGGAAGCCATCGGTGGCGGTGCCGATGCTGGCGGCACGCATGAACTGATGGGACATTTTCGTCATGGTTTCGGGGTCGCCGAAGATCTGGAGATTGGCCTTGGCGAGCATGTTGCCCATGGAGATGGCCGCCTGCACGCGCACTTCGCGATCGGCTTCGATGCGGAGTTTCTCCAGTTCGAACTTTAGAGCGGCCTCTTCGAATTCCTGCTTGTTGGACAGGCTCTGACGTTCAACTTCGACGCGGGCCTGTTCGACGTTGACCTTTTCGCGTTCGACGGTGACATCGAGCATCTTGATGGCTTTCTCGCCATCGGCCCGACGGATGTTGGATTGGGCGTCACCCTCGGCAAGGCGCAGCTTGGCTTCGTATTGCAGATCGGCGGCCTGACGCTCGCCTTCGGCCTGCTTGACGGCGGAGTAGGCGGCGACATCGGCGCCCGTCTCCTGGCGAATCTTGTTCTCCTGGATGCCCTGCTTGGCGGCGATCAGCTTTTTGTCGGCTTCGCGCTGGGCTTCGGCGGTCACCTGGACCGAAAGCACGTTCTGCTTGGCGGATTCACGCTCGGCTTCGGCGGCGAGCATGGCGGCCTGGGCGGCGGCTCGCTCTCGTTCCTTCTCGGCGACCGCAACTTCCTTGGCGCGCTCGGCCACTTCCACCGCCTGTTTCTTGAGAATCTGCGAGGTCTCCTGCTCCCGCTGTTTGGCGACCAGGGTAATCTGCTTGGCGATCTGGGCCTGTTCGACGACCAAGGTGCGTTCGACCTCGGCAGTCTCGATGCTCTTCATCTTTTCGATGTCGCGTTTGGCGACGGCTTCGTCCTGCGAGATTTTGAACTCGGCGGTCTCACGTTCTCGGCCAGCACGCACGTTGGCGACCTTCATCTTCTGCTCGGCTTCGAACTCGGCCTGGTCGCGCTCCATGTCGAGCAGCTTCTTTCGCGTCGCGACGTTCTTTTCAACGACGGCCCGCTCGGCTTCACGCTCGATCTCATTGCGCTCGATGCGGGCTTTCTGGGTGATCTCGGCAATCTTGCGAAGGCCTTGGGCATCGAAAACGTTCTGCTCCTGCAACTGGCCGGGATCGGTCTGGTCGAGCGAGGAGATGGTGACGGATTCGAGCGTCAGGCCGTTGCTGGCCAAGTCGTGGGTGACGATGGCCTGCACGGCGCTGGCGAATTCGTCCCGCTTGGCGTGCAGTTCAACCAAGTCCTTCGTAGCGGCCACGGTGCGCAAGGCGCTGACGAGTTTCTCCTGCACCAATTCGCTGACGGCCTCGGGCTGGACATTGCGACCGCCCAGTGATCGGGCTGCCTGCAGAATGTCGTCGGCATTGGCTTGGACCTTGATGTAGAACTCGGCCGAGAGATCCACACGCAGGTTGTCCTTGGTGATCAGGGCATGGGGCCCGCGGCGTTCGACGTTGAGCCGCATGGTCTCCAGGGAGACGGGGATGACCTGATGGACGACGGGAATCACCAGGACGCCGCCATCCATGATGACCTTGGCGCCGCCCATGCCGGTGCGGACGAAGGCCATATTCGCCGAGGCCTTGCGATAGAGGCGTGTGATCATGGTCACGATGCCGACCACAAGCACGACCAAGGCCCCGATGGCGGTGAGAGTCGCCTTGGCAGTGAGGTCCTGCCACTGGGTCGTGAACCAAGGGGCGATCGCCAGTGCCGCACCGATGAGAAAGAAGAAGACGAGTACCATGAGTTCCTCCCGCTAGATGGTCTGACACAAAACCAATGACCGGTCCGTTGAAGGACCCTACGCGAGCTTCTCCTGCGTGACGTAGAAGAGCCGCTGTTTGCCGTTGTAGGCAACGAGTCGGACGCGTGAGCCTTTGTCGATAGGCGGGCCCGCGCGGAAGACACGACAAGGGATCTGGAAGAGCATGCCGCGATCGTCACGCACGCTGGCCAGGCCGAACTGCTCGTTAATCGGATAAATTGCTTGGCCAATCAGGCCCAGAAGTTCATGACGTCGCCGGGCATAAGTTTCGCTCAGCGGAACCCAGCGAGCCATGAGGCGAGCGAAGCCGGATGAAAACAGGAGGCTACCCACGGCCGCGGCGGGCAGTGACAGGCCAGGGATATGCGAATGGTCCTGCAACGCCGGGTAGAGCAGTGCATTCACCAGGAACCCGATCACCCCCCAACTGGTCAGCCATACCATCAACAGCAGGCTCAGCGGTACCCGTCCAACGCCCAACCAGCTCAGGGCCGTCATATAGAATGGTGGGTGTGCGACATCCGTAGCCCCCCCACCGCCAACGTGCTCGACATCGGCATGCACGGTAGCGTCGGTGTCAACGTCCGTATCGGCAGCGACAGCGCCATCGGCGTCCGCGTCAACGGCGGTGTCGGCATCACCATCCACATCGACGTGGGCATCCGCATCGACGTCGCCATCGGCATCAACGCCAGCATCGGCCTCGCCAAAGGTTGCGCCACTGATCGCATACAGTCCCAAGTACAACAGCGCCAACAGAAATGGGACGATAAAGATCAGATTCCACCAGGCGAAGAGGAATTCCGTCGTCATCGCCATACCCGACCTTTACGAGGATTGCGGCCTCGTTTCCGTAAAGGTCACTATAGCGGGCGAGCGCCCACCCGCAAGCAGGGATCGGATATAAAGTGAGACCAGGACTATAAGCGGAAGAGTTGACGCCAGATTGAACATGAAGAGGACCGCAAAGAGCGCCAAGGTTCGCCTCTTCTCTTGGCGTGTCCTAAGCGAGCTTGGCGGTTCTGTCTGCGTTCTCAAATCGCAAAGAAGAACCCAAGCAGATCTTGATCAGACAGGTATCAGCAGCCTGCGATTATCGAGACAGGTCATCCCAGAACTGGCGCATATCGGCGACGACAGAGACCAAAGCGGTGCCATCAGAGCGAATTTCGTTGCGGAAGACGCGGGCCTGGCGAACGCAGCGGGCGAGGGTGTCGGCCATTCGGCGATCCTTCTTGGCGACTTCACCGACGGTGAAGTTCTGGTCCAGCGGAAGAGCTTCCATCCGCTCGCGGAGCTTGTTGCGGGCGTCGATCTCGGCTCGCATGAGGGCCCGCAACTTGCTGTCCGTAACGGGAGCCGATCCTTGCACATCGATCCGCTGCGTCACCCACTCCGGAACGCGAATGTTGACCTGAACAACCTGGGCGGCAGCGGCAACGCGTGTAGCAGGAGCAGGTTCAGGACGTAGCGGCACGCGTCCGATGGCCGGCCGGAACCGGATCACGAACTGCCGATAGACCTGATTCCATTCCTCGTCATTGCGTGGCTGGGCAACGTTTGGCCGGGCTTTGATAACCGAGCGGGTTTCGTCGAAGAAGTCGCGATCATCAACCGCCAGTGCCACTTCGACAACCATATCCTCACGGAAATCCACGCGATTTACCGGCCGCGACGCGAGCCATTCATGAATGGGCTGGCCTACTTCCGGATTGGCGAAAGCGTCGCCAAGGGTCTTGCGTTCAGCAAGCTGCACCGGGCTGACGCTGTCCATGGCATGGCGAATGGCTTCGTCGGTAGCGGCTTCCAGAGCGGCTTCACGAGCCTTGTCATCAACCCGAGCCCAACGCTGATCGGGCCGAGGACGAATGTCCTTCAAGGCCACGATTGCCGCGCTGGAACCTGTCGCGGTAAAACGGTCCCGCTGCCAATCATGAGTCGCCAAGTCGATCTGGACCGCTGTTACAGGAGAGACTTTGGGGCGAGCACTGGCGATGCGTTTCAGGGCATAGGCAATCCGCACCACCGGCATCTCTAATTGAACCTGGCAGGTATAGGCATCGATCCAACGCGGGCTACCCAGTTGCTCAGCCCGTTGGAGCTCCTTCATAAAGTCATTTTGAGCCTCCATGCGCTCAAGGAATTGGGCCACAGTGAAATTGGGGGTAATGGACATCGGGGCGATCTGCTCGTACAGACCGCCAACCGCCTTGGCGGTTGCGGCGCGGACGGTGTCCGCCGCCGTGGCCGGCGGACGAGGCACACTCGGATCCGGGGCATCGGCTGCGTAGGCTGCCGGCACAAGCAGGAGCATGAACAACATGAAAAGTCGAAC
>JBLNDH010000544.1:0-4295 GCA_050261455.1 Bacillota bacterium | reverse complement strand
CGAAAGAGGCTCCAGGATGCCCAAACCCAAATGAATGCCATCGATGCGGAACAATGCCTGCAGGATGCATTCTTCACCGATGTACGCCCCCTGCTGGCCGAATGGAGACAGAAGCACCATCTCGATCCCGACCCCATCGCCGCCTACCGAGCCAGTGGCTATCAGGAGCGCATCGCCAAGGAACGCAAAGAAGCCCGAACGGCCAAGGGAATGCATCCCGGCAGTTGATCCCCATCGCCCACCCATCGCCGTCGCGGGCACACCGATCCGCTTGAAACTTTTCCAAGCATCGGCCGACTATATACACATCATGTCACAACGAGGCACCATGGAGGAATCGGCCCAACTCGTCCTCGGCGGCAATCCATCGGCCGGCAATGCGCCGACTTCCCCCCGTCGCATACACCTCGGCGAAGAGCTGCCCATCTTCTGCGAACACTGCGGCTATGCGCTGCATGGCTTGCCGCCGGTGCGTTGCGAACACTGCCAGACTCTCCATTTCCGCTGTCCCGAATGCGGCCACACCCAACCCATCAACACTCTGCGTCCGGCGGTGCAACGGATGCTCGGCCGCGTGCAAGCCTGGATTACGGGGCTCTGGGTGCTGGTGAAGATCAATTTCTTCTTTTGGCTGCTGTTCGCCTGGCTCGCCATGGGCGTTGAATGGAGCTACCGGTACACGATGTCTGGCAAAGCATTCACGATCGAGCCCTATCCCATCGACTTCGAATCCATCCTCGCATTCTCGTTCTTCGGTCTGTCATTCGGCATGGTCGCACGAATGCTGCTGCTACGCTGGCGCCGCAGCCTTTGGGTCGGGATGATACTGGCAAGCCTGGTCTCGCTCGCCATCCTGGGCGGTGCGATCTTCTATCAATGGGAGCGGCAGATCGCCACCTCCCCCCTTCGGACCGGATTCATAATGATGATCATTCTGGCCGATGGCTTCCTGATCCTGGGAACCATCATGGTCTTTCCAATCTGGTCGGGCTTCGTCCGCCTCTTCCTGCCCAAGCATACGGCCTCTGCATTACTCGATTGGCAAATGGGCCAACCTGAATCCATGTGCTCGCTGAATGCCCCCAAGCCAGACTGAAACGCAACGGCAATCCGAGTGTGCTCAATCATCAATCCGTGTCCGGAACTGCATTTACGCTCCGATCCAGCTCAACAAACGGGCTCCGAATGGGCCCTGCATCGCTGAAAGTAAATCCCCCATCTTCACCTTTGAGGTCCCCGGCTTGACCTTCCGGCATCTTCGTTTTATTGTATAGCCTCGTTAACAACTTGGGGATTGGTGTAACGGTAGCACAAGCGGCTCTGGACCGCTTAGTCAAGGTTCGAATCCTTGATCCCCAGTTCTTTCCCCTACCACTTAATCCATCTGCCTACATCACGGCCTGCCAGGATTCTTTTTTGCTTCGCTGTTGGGGCGTTTAAGAGAGGCTGAGTCCCGGCATTGTCGGATGTGCTTGATTAACGTTTTCAGCAAAATACCTGCCGTTCTCCAACAAGAGCCCACCCGATTTGTCCTTATAGCTGGCCGGCCAGACTGACCATAGGACATAATCATGACAATGCTGTCCCCAACACCAGCCACCACAGAATCGCCGCGTATGCAGATGCCGCTAAGGATTCTGGTCGGCATCGGCAGCCTGCTACTGAGCGTGGCCGCCTGCCACGCCGCCCAAACCCCTCAGACCCAGCCCACCACTCTGCCCGCCGACGCGTCTGCGCTGCGGCGAGTACTTGTCCTGACCGAACGTGGCGGCCAGCACGGACCCTTTGTCGAGGCCGCCAGCATCTGGCTGAAAGATTTCGCCGCCAAGCATCAATTTGAGCTCGACTATGTCGAGAACACCAAGACCCTCACGGCCACATCGCTGACCCGCTACCAAGTGCTCATTCAGCTGAACTACCCTCCCTATGCCTGGACACCGGAAGCCATGAGTGCCTTTCGCGAGTACATCGAGAAAGGCAAAGGTGGCTGGGTGGGATTCCACCATGCCACGCTGCTGGGCGAATTCGATGGCTACCCGCTGTGGACCTGGTTCTCCGACTTCATGGGGGGAATTCGGTATAAGCAGTACATCGCCACGTTCGTCGCCGCAACGGTGCATGTGGAGGACCGCGACCATCCCTGTATGCGAGGCCTCTCAGCCAGCTTCCCCGTGGAACGGGAAGAATGGTACACCTACAATCGCAGCCCCCGAGGTCGCGTACGCGTGCTGGCCAGTGTTGATGAGCGTTCCTATGTGCCGGCTTCTTCCATTACGATGGGAGACCATCCGGTCGTTTGGACCAATGAGCATGTCGCGGCCAGGAACGTCTACATTTTCATGGGACATGGGCCGGAGCTGCTTAAGAACCCCAGTTACACCAGACTTTTTGGCAACGCGATCCTTTGGGCAGCGGGCCAGGACGTTCCATGAGGGTCTGTCCCGTGCGTGCTCCGTCTGCGTCCATTTGCGTTAATCTGCGGCCTCGCCTCACTCTTCATTTCGAGACGCCAAAGACATTCCGGATCGCCTCCAGATACGCCATTCCATGCACCGTATCCGGCTCCAGGTAACTCCCTTCCGTCCATTCATTCCAGCAGTTGATCGTCAGGATCCGATCCTTCGCCGGCCGCTTCATGAGCCGTCGCTTGGCCTCTTCCAGTGCCGCCTTGAACCGCTCCGGCGTGTTCCCGCTCATCGTGGCCATGAACGGGTATCCCCGGTTGATGAACGGATCCGACTGATTCGCCCGCGGACTCGAATCCCATCCCATCGTGACGTTCGGATAATACGACACCGGCAGTTCCTTCTCCGCCCGATCCCAATACTCCAGGTACTTCTGCTGCACCCAGGCATAATCCGTCTGCGGGAACTTCTCCAGGTACACGTGGTGAATCCAGACATACGATGTCACACTGTCGAACCCCAACTGCTTCACCAGTTCCGTCGGATTTGCCACCTTCTTCTCCGCCGGCAGGATCGGCTGCCCCCACACCACCGCATTGAGATGCACCCCGGGCAGTCCCGCGGCCTTGGCCTTGGCGCGGAACTCATCCAACGCCGCTCGGGTCGCCTGCACCGACCCGAAATTCTCCATCAGCTTGGTCAGCTCATACACCGAGAAGTACGGCTTCCCGTCAATCGTCCAATACGAGGGATGCTTGAAGTACTTCTCGATGATGTAATCGCACATCCGCCCAAACGCCTGTGGCGAGATCCTCCCGCGATACAGCACCTTGCGGGGGACATCCAGCCGATCGGGTTGAATTTCTTCCCAGTCATGGTTCGCCCACATCAGGGCAAACTTGAGTCGCCCGCAGTTGGAGGCTTTCATGAAGCCCTGTTCCAGCCCGCGTTCCAGGTACAATCCATCTTCGTAGTAGTACCAATCGAAGATAAACGCATTCACCCCGTGATCCGCCGCCGCATCGATCTTCTGCGCCATCTGCCTGGGATCGGATTCGTCCGTATAGCCCCATTGCGGGACATGCGGCTGCTGGTGCCCCGGGAATCTCGGCTTGGCCGACTTCACCAGTTCCCACTCGCTCCACCCCGCCCCCTTGACCTTCTGGTTCCGCGCATCCGATGGGTGATAGTTGGGGAAGTAATAACTAGCGACCTGCGGGCGATCCGACCTGGCCATTTCCGCCCCGGCCGCCAAGCCCGCAATCGCCAGTACCACACCTGCCGCCCAGAATGCCCGTACCATAGGTAGCTCCTTCCCTTGTCCGCCCGCATTGTACCTTCAATGTCTGGAATCCTCCTGGTAAGCCGCAGGAAGGAACCGGCCGATAACCAAGGATGAGACAGCAGCCGAAAAGGCTCCTATGATCGTCGACAAGCTCAACTGCGGATGAGGCGGAAAGACTCAACGGGCTAAGTAAACCAAGATGCCATCTGCAGGTACATTGCTTGCCTGAATGGGCGCACGCGACTAATCTGCCCCCAAATAGCCGATAATAAGGACTGCTGGATTAGACCATGAAATACGCGATCATCATCCCGGACGGAGCATCGGACGATCCCTTGAATGAGTTGGGCGGGAAGACCCCCTTGGAAACCGCTCGCACTCCCAACATCGACCAGGTGGCCATGAAAGGCCGCCAAGGCACCGTTCGGACGATTCCACCGGGGTTCGAATCCGGCTCGGACGTAGCCATCATGTGCCTGCTGGGGTACGCCCCGCAGAAATATCATTCCGGTCGGGCTCCGCTGGAGGCGGCGGCGCAGAAGATTCCGCTGGCCCCCACGGACTGGGTCTTTCGCTGCAACCTGGTGACCGTGGTCGATGGCATC
>JBLNDH010000543.1:0-20945 GCA_050261455.1 Bacillota bacterium | reverse complement strand
TGAGTATCGCCCCAACTCAGCACTCAGAACTCAGAGGACTCGTTCCGTTCCGCGCAACGGTTAGTAAACTGGCAGCGTGATGTTCAATACGCCGCACTTGGTTGATTGTCACCTGCATCTGCAGGACCCCGTTTTGGCCGCAGAGCTGCCGGCGGTGCTGGATCGCGCCAGGGCCGGGGGCGTCCGGCGGCTGGTCTGCAATGGGACGAGCGAAGCCGACTGGCCACGGGTGGCGGAACTGGCTAAGGCGCATCCCCAGGTCGTCGCATGCTTCGGACTTCACCCGTGGTATGCCGCGGGGCGATCGGGGCGTTGGCTGGAAAACTTGAAGCAATTCCTGGATGCGATGCCCTCGGGGGTGGGGGAGATCGGGCTGGATCGGTGGATCGAGCCGCGGGATGAGTCAGCCCAGGAAGAGGTGTTCCGGGCGCAGTTGGGATTGGCGCGGGAGCGGGGAAGGCCGGTGATGATTCATTGTCTGTGGGCCTGGGGCTGGTTGATGGATGTATTGGAGGATGAGGAGCCGCTGGGGGCGGGGATGCTGATTCATGCGTATGGTGGATCGGTGGATCTGATCAAGCCATTGGCGGCGAGGGGAGCGTATTTCTCGTTTGCGGGGAATGTGCTGGAGGAACGGAAGGCGAAGGGGCGGGAGGCGCTGCGGGCCGTGCCGTTGGATCGGCTGCTGGTGGAGACGGATTCGCCGGACATGTTGCCGCCGGGGGCGTATCGGAGGTTTTCGATTCGGGCGGCGGATGGCAAGGAATACAACGAGCCGGGGAATTTGCCGGAGGTTTTGCGGGGGATTGCGCAGGTGAGAGGGGAGAGCGAGGAGCGATTGGCGGAGGTCATTTGGGGGAATGCGGAGCGGTTGTTGGGGGGAGTGGTTCATGAAGGGTGAGGCGGGATGAGCGGGCTGGGAGCGATCGGTGCCGAGAGAACCGCCAAGAGCGCCAAGGGTCGCCAAGAACGCCGAGAGTGGGGATTGCGGGGCTGGGGTGGCAGAAGAACCGGTCCGCTGAAGCGAATCCTACAAGACGGAAGTGAATTCTACGAGCTGCGGGACCGGTTTTGCAGGGTGACTTTGGCGGGATATTATTGATGGCATGAAGGTGCGGGAGGTATTGAGGATGCTTGAGGCCGATGGTTGGCGAATGGTCGCTCAGCGTGGGAGCCATCGGCAGTACAAGCATCCATCGAAGGCGGGCCGGGTCACGGTGGCCGGGCACCCGAATGACAATGTGAACATCGGAACGCTCAACAGCATCCTTCGGCAAGCCGGATTCCGGCAGAGGTGATCTATGCGATACGCCGTGGTTTTGGAAAAGGGCAAACGCAACTATTCGGCCTATGTGCCGGACCTTCCCGGCTGTGTTGCCACGGGCAAGACGGTGCAGGCTACGCTTTCCGCTATTCGTGAAGCGATCGAGTTTCACATCGCAGGGCTCGTGGAGGACCGCCAGCCCGTCCCTGATCCGACGACGCTGGTTGATTATGTCGAGGTAGATATCCCGACGGCGATGACTTGAGCAGGCCAAGATGGTGTGCTGCAGAAGCTGCTCCGAATCCAGCAGATGTGAGCATGGATACAAAAGCTGATGGCCTGAAGGTCGTTCGGGAATTCCGAGACGGGAACCGGCCATTGCATGTCATCGTCGGGTTGCAGGCAAATCACGCTTTTCCGGTATTCAGAAAGCTGGACGATGTGCGAATAACCATCTTGCTGTGGAAGGACGCGGACAAAGCCGAGGAGTTTCGAACTAAGAACAGTCTATCTAGCTCGTCTGTTATCGCGATGAGTTACCGGGATTGGATGGATTCTCTCAGCTCACTATCTCCGGCCCAGTGTAAGGGATGCATGATTGAGTTGGTGCAGTGAGAGTGCTGTAGAGTATGCTCCGTCCCAGCGCTTTGGTCGCGGTGTGCCGAAGCACACTACGAAGCTACCAAACGTGAGGGCCAACTGCCTTTGCCTGCCCTCCCAGCCCATGTTACACTGCAATTGCAGTTCTGTTTGTTTGCTCGCAACTCAAATGCAGCCCTCGGACTCTTGGCAAAGGACTCGCCATGGAATTTCCCGACATCATCCGTCTGGTCACTGGCATTGTAATCGGCGTCTTGCTCCTTCGCGTCCTTTACTACTATCTCCGCGTCGGCTCCATCCGCAAACAATACCGCCAGGACTCCCAACTCGAACAACGCCTCGCCGAATCCGCCCAACTGCGCAGCGATGCCCTTACCTTCGCCGACCGCGTCGAACATCTCACCCAGCAAGGCATCCGCCCCGATGTCGCCCGCAGTATGGTCACCGACATCGACATGCACGTCTTCACGCCACCCACTGGCGCCCGCCCCCACCCCCAAGTCAAGATCGGCCCCCCGCAGCAATTTGCCTACCGCAATGGGGCGATCGTCCTGGCCGTCTGCGGCTTCGTCTTCGCGCTGGCCTCACTGCTTCTCATGGCCATAGCCGTGGTGGAACGTTCCGTCCCGTTCGTGATCGTCACGGCCATCCTCACCGCACTCGGCGTCGCTCTGTTCGTTTGGGCCAAGGGAAGACAGTGGAACCGTATTGTCGTCAACGATAACGGCATCGAAGTCGACGGCCTCGGCGTGCACGTCAAGTTTCCCTGGTCCCAAATCACCTGCATCAAGAAGTTCGACCCCGGCCAAAGCAACCTCCCCGGCTGGAGCCTCACCATCGACACCGGCGCCAAACGCCCTTTCTTGCTCCCCCTCTCCATCCCCAACGGCGACGAGCTCCTCGCCACCCTAGCCCGCAAATGCTCGCCCCCATCCCAATTCCCCGCCACCACCCTCACCACCCTCACCACCCTCTGCACCGAAGGCACCCCCGCCGGCCCTACCCCATAACCACACGCTCGCTACATCACGGCCAGAAACGGTGTGCGGAATCGCACCCTACGACACTGAAAATGCCGAATGGTGCGTTACGCAGCCTTGTGGGGTTTGGTCAGCTATCTGCAGGCACAGGAAATACTGAGGGGGAATGCCTTCGAGCAGCAAGGCGGGGTTGTGGCGGAAGCCGAAGCGGCAGTAGTAGGCGGGGTCGCCGACCAGGACGCAGCCTTGGGCGCCCAGGTTGCGGAGGGATTGGAGGCCTTGCTTGATCAGGGCTTGGCCGATCCCTTGGCGTTGGAAATTGGGGGACACGGCGACGGGGCCGAGGGCGAACCACATGCAATCCTTGCCATTGATCTTGACTGAGGAGAAGGCGACATGGCCCACGACCTGGCCATCGACTTCGGCGACCAGGGCGAGGGTCAGCGCGTTGGCGGCTCTCAAGGCTTCGACAATCAAGTGCTCGGTTTGATGGCTATAGGGATGATGAGCAAACGCCGCGATGAGGATCGTTCGGATGGCGTCGTAGTCGGCGGGGGTTTCGGAACGGATAAGCATAGAGCTCCCTTGGGTGAGGGTGACGCCTGGGTCACACTCATCACCTCGTGTCCACGTGGGGCATTTTAGTGTCAAGATCATGGTCAGCATAGGGATGAGGGCAGAAGTTGGGAGGAGACGATTGGGGCTCATCGCGGGGAGCGGCGTGGGCGCATGAGTAGAGGGTGGCCCGGTTTATCGAAGCGGGCTATGGGGAGTACGGGACTACGCGGCGGCGGAGGTTAGTGGGCCAGGCGGAGCAGGGTTCCGCCGCCGGGGGGGAGGGTCAAGGGGACGCGGTTTCCGGTGGCGGGGAGCCATTGCTGTTTGGTGGCATCGAAGGCTTGAAGGGGGCCGGGGCCGACCAGCGAGGTTGTGACGGGGGTGGCGTAGTCGAGATTAACGGCCAGGACGTGAGTGGGTGTTGGCTGGGCGCTATTCGGGGTTGATTCGCCCCAAAGTCCCAGGAGAATCCCGCGGACGCGTTCTCTGGGTTTGGCGGCTATGGGCGCGACGGGTGGGTCGAGGCGGAAAACGGAGTCGGCCGGCAGGGGCACGGAGCCGGGCGGGGTCATTCCGGTGTGATAGGCCGCGAGCCAGCGGAGTGGCTGAGTCTGGGTCGCGATGGCGATGAACTCGCGATTCAGGGACTTCAGTGCGTGATAGATCGGCGTGGGTGTGCCGTCGGGCAGGGCGATCCCGCCGACGTGCCCCTGGTAACAGTAGACATAGTAGGAGATGCCCTGCGCACCATAGGCGGCGGTGGTGTAGACGAGATATCGCATCTCGTCGGGCTTGGGGCTGCGCATCACCGCTGGGGTCCAGGTGCAGGCCTGCACGATGTTCAGGAACGGCAGGTTTGCATCGGTGGCGGCACGTCGGATCATGGCCAGGTTGAGGAAGTACTGATCGTTATCGCCATTGATGGCGAACTGATAGTGGTCATAGCTGATCAATGCTGGGCGGACGATCTCGACATACTGTTTCAGGTGCTCGCGGTATGCAGTAACGACATCTCCCTTGGTGCCAAGTTGCTCGTTGGTGGCGTAGGTTGGGAAGAGATTGATGTAAGCCATGTGGGCTGGATCATGCTGGCGGAGATAGGCGACAAGCTTGCCCAGAGAGGCAAATGCAGCGGCGCTCGGTTCATCGGTGATGAAGTAGCAGTACATGGCGGGATGCCGCGCGACCCGGGCGATCAGGGCATCGAGCTTTTCACGCTGGGCGGGGTTATCGAGCGTCGCGGGTGTCAGCAGGGCATCGGTCAACTGGGCGCGAAGGCCATGACGATGGACGAGGTCCAGATCCTTCTCGCCGCACCAGACCAGGTTGAACCCGCCGTCGGCCATCTGCGTGGCCACGGCATCGGTCATGGTCGGCCCGGCCCAGTAGGTGACGATGGGGGTTCCGAGGGCCCAGGGGCGGGACTGGGGCGTGGGGGCGTTCGGGTCGGCGGCCCAGGTGGTGTTGAACGGAATGCGGGCAGCGGCCCCGGCCATTGCGGCAGCTACGAACGTTCTGCGAGAGATCATGGCACAACCTCCTTGAGTGAGAAAGGATCTGGGAACTGAATGCAAAGAGTATAACCGCAACGCAAACAGGGACGAAGGCACGAAGGCACGTAGGCACGAAGGGAGGGACAAGGGGAGGATGGGGTGGAGGGGATGGTGCGGTCAAGCATCTTCGCGGAGAAGAAACGGAGAGATTGGGGCACAGATAAAGAATGCAAAGGTCTGGGTACCGGGCGGATCGATCGTTGTGATCGCAGGGCGCGAAGATCCGGGGCTTCGCTACGCTCAGCACCCGGCGTGGAAGCGTTGAATCGTCCGTCATCAAAATCGTGTTTAGAATATCTTGCGAGACTGCTTGCCCTCCAGGGGCGCATTCTGCGGCTGGGTTGACGCCCACGGCCAGCTCTCGGATGATGCGGCTTGGGATACGAGAAACCAGAATTCAGGTGCATCTGATGAGAAACAGTATCGTTGCCGGCGGATTATCCTTATTGGTGGGTTGCGTGCTTGCTTTCGGAGCTGAGACGCCAGCACAAAGTCCTGCAGGAGGATTGCCGGGGCAACCGAAGCTTGCCGTAGAGCGACATCTGACGCTCTCGCCGGGGGCGGGCAATCGCCGCAACAGCGAAGGGGACTTTATTCAATTGAAGGACGGCCGGTGGCTGTTCGTTTACACGCATTTCACTGGCGGTGCTGACGATCATTCCAAAGCGTTTCTCGCTTCTCGCGAGTCCTCGGATGGCGGGAGGACCTGGAGTGCAATGGACAAGATCGTTGTTCCCAACGAAGGCGGAATGAATGTCATGTCCGTATCCTTGCTCCGACTGAAGACCGGCGAGATCGCGTTGTTTTACCTGCGCAAGAATTCACTGCGGGATTGCCGGCCGGTGCTGCGGTTCTCGCGCGATGAGGCAAAGACCTGGAGCGATCCCATCGAGTGCATCACCGATGAGGTCGGCTACTACGTCCTGAACAATTGCCGTGTCATTCAACTGGCTAGCGGACGGCTCGTGATGCCCACGGCGTTGCACGATTTCGCCGATGGGCGACTGCTGCCAGGAAAGATCGTCGTCTATCTGTCCGACGACGGCGGGAAGACCTGGCGTCGCAGCCGCAGCGTCCTTGAAAACGACCCTCAGGGGGTCCGCGTCAATCTGATGGAGCCGGGCGTGGTGGAACTCGCTGCCGGCCGGATCCTGATGGTGATTCGCACGAAACTCGGCTGCCAGTATCTCAGTGAATCGACCGACCAGGGTCAGACGTGGGCTACGCCGAAGCCCAGCGATCTGCTTTCCCCGGAAGCGCCGGCAACGATTGCTCGCATCCCGTCCACCGGCGATCTGCTGATCGTGTGGAATGATCACCGGAACGAGCCGGAGAACTACCGGCGTGCGCAACCACCGCGCCGCACGCCCTTGGCCGCTGCCGTTTCACGCGATGGCGGCAAGACCTGGGGGCCGGGAAAGCTGATCGAGGATCAGGCCGGTTACGGCTATTGCTATACGGCGATCGCGTTTGCGGGCGATCGCGTGTTGCTCGCCTACTGCGCCCACCCCTCGTCGTGGGGCCTGGAAACGACCCAGATCAGTTCTTTCCGCATCGCGGATCTGTATCGGTGAGTTTCGCAATGGCTGGCCAGCGCAGCCAGGCGAATTGCACGAAACCACAATAGTGCATAATTGCCAGAGCCGTCTCAGGTCCGGATAGGGGGAAGGACAGCGCCGGGGGATAGCCGAAGGCCGTGGGGGGGGCCAACGGGATTCCTTTGTGTGGGTTGATCGGCGCCGGCGAAAACGATGATGGAAGAGGCGAGTGTGGCGGATTGAGGTTGATGATTTGCCACACAGAGAACGCGAGATGGCTCAGAGATGGGGTTTTGGCGAGGCGTGGGGCAAGTCGTATGCACGATGAACGGTTTGCACGGATTGCGCGGATGATCGGGACGGCGGGGTTGGCGACCAGGACGCATCCGTGGACGCCCAGGTCACGGAGGGATTGGAGGCCTTGCCTGATCGGCGACACCTGACACGGATGTGAAGGCCGGTCGGCGGGATTCCAGTGTAGGACGTGATTCGGCGCACTACAAGCACAATGGTATGCGGAACGCGATGTTGCGGAGAGCTGGTTCACAGAGCGTAAGGTCGGCCCCTGCGAAAGCCGTTGCCATTACCCTCGCGGCGAAGAGTCTATGTAGAGATCCTTCGCTACGCCCAGGATGACGGTCGCTCATAGACATCGGAAAGAGCATTCATGCAAAACAGTGTGACGCATACTCCATCTGAGCGATTGATCGAAAAGAAGGGCAATAGTGGAAATAGCGAGTGGGGCGATTGGGCTGGGTGTATGGGTTGGGGGACAATGGCGGCAGACAGATTACCTGGATCGCCGAGTGCTGCGGATGCTGGGCTCGGCCGGGAAGTGACTTCGCTTCCTACAGGGGACTCTGGGGATGCAGGCCACAGGGCGGGATTCCCTTTTATTCGGTCCATAGGGCTTCCAAAATCACTCTAATTCGGTTTGCACTCTGCTAGGGTGGGGGTATCTTTGTGCAGAGCTCGACGATCGAACCTGAGAGACGGGTAGCGCGTGGTGGGTGGTTTTGTGGGTCGCAGTGGATTGCAATAAAACTCATTAGCATGCACGTCAATCCTTGGCGAGCAGCGCCGGGTTATGGTCTGGCTCTGCGCACATGAAAAGGACAATACCCGCGGTGTCGCCGGCAGCGACGTGGTTGTAAATGTTGTGGCATCGCCGCGCTATTAGAAAGGATGGAGTGAGAATGTTGGGCAAGAGAATTCTGATGGTTGTACTTGCAGCAGTGGGCCTGATGGTTGCGGTGCCTCACGGTGCCGCAGCGGGCACAGTCAGTTGGGATGCCACAGCCGATTTCACCGACGCGAATGGCAACCCCAACGGGGCATGGACGTATGGGTGGATGGATTCAGCGTTCACAACCTTCACTGCCGACTTGGCTTCGAACCACAATTCGGATGGCATTTGGTGGTTCCCGACGAGTTCCGTTGGTTTTGGTGTGTGGAAGAATGGGAGTACAACTGCTAGCTACGAAGTACAACCAGGGGACATTTCGCTCCACCCTGGGAATAATGGCGAAGCCACTATCGTCCGCTGGACCGCACCGGCGGGTATAAGCGGCGATGCATCCATCGTCGGGGCGTTTCTTGCCGGTGACCGCGGTAGCATGGCCGTCGCGGTCCGCCAGAACAACTCGCCCATCTGGTCGGCCGTGGACGCCGGCGCGTTCGATTTGACAAGGAGGGTTGCTCCGGGCGATACCATCGACTTTGCGGTCTATGGCGGGTACTACTACGGCAACACTCCGCTGCGTGCCACGATCAGCGTCACCGATATCACGGCCGTGCCGACGCCGGCAGCCGGGCTGGGTGGTCTGGCGTTGCTGGGTGGAATCGGCGGCTTGCGTCTCTTGGGGCGTAAAGCACGCGCGTGAACGCAGGCAGGTCTTCAGGATTCAAGAGAACCAAGCCCCGCCACCACGGCGGGGCTTTTCTTATGATGCGCCGGGCACGGCCCAGGCCGTTAAACCGGGACAGGGATTGTTTTGGCTCATGGAGCGGATGCAGACGGATAGGGCGAGCATGGGCGGGCCACCACGTCACGCTCTCCTTTGCCAAGAATGGGGCACAGAGGAGCAGCCATGAAGGGCGCATGGGAAGATGCTCATGCAGCGGTGGGCGTATTGCTCGGATTCCTTTTGGGGCAGGTTGATTGGGGGTGAGGAAGATGATAAGGGAAGAGGCGAGTGTGATGGGTTGGGGTTGGTGAGTTGCCACACCGAAAGAGCGCGGCGGCTTGGAGATGATGCATCACAGCGTATACAAAGGGCACGGGGATTAGAACCGGGTTGCGGGTGAATGGGTGCCACTCGCGGCTTGCCCGCCGGTGTGTTATCTCGGACAATCCAACACTGGCAGCAAGCTGCCAGTGGCACCCGGCGTTCTTGGCGGTTCGGTTTGTTGTCGGTTGTTGAACGAAGGGGCTTGGGCTAGGCACTGGGGCAGTTGGTATGCACGACGAACGGTTTGCACGGATTGAGCGGATGATCGGGACGGCGGGGTTGGCGCGGCTGCATCAGGCGCGGGTGGCGGTGATTGGGCTGGGGGCGGTGGGGAGCTATGCGACCGAGGCGCTGACGCGGGCGGGGGTGGGGCATTTGCGGCTGGTGGATTTCGATGAGATTCGGCCAAGCAATATCAATCGGCAATTGTATGCGCTGGGGTCCACGGTGGGGCGGAAGAAGATCGACGTGGCCAAGGAGCGGGTGAAGGAGATCAACCCGGCCTGCGAGGTGGAGACAATCGGGTGTTTTGTACATGCTGAGACGATGGATCGGATCCTGGAGGGAGAGTTGGATCTGATCATCGATGCGATCGACTCGTTCACGCCGAAGGTGGAATTGCTGGCGACGGTGCGGACGCGGGGGCTGCCGCTGATTGCTTCGATGGGGGCGGCGCTGCGGACGGATCCGACGTGCGTGCGTGTGGGGCCATTGGAGGAGGTACATCACTGTCCGCTGGCGGCGAAAATCAGGAAGAGATTGCGGCACCGGGATGTGCCGGTGGATATCCCGTGCGTGTACTCGATTGAGCCAGTGGTGGATCTGCCGGCGGAGGCGATCGATCGGGAGGGGCGGCATAATGAGGCCGTGCTGGGTCGGGATGAGGAAGTGCTGAATCGCGGGCGAACGCGACGGACATTGGGCAGCCTGCCGACGCTGACGGGAATCTTCGGGCTGACGGCGGCGAATGCGGGGCTAAGGATGCTGTTGGGGGAGAGGTTTCCGGGGAAACGGTAAACAAAGAGCGATGAAGGATGAACGATGAATGATGAACAGAAGACTTGCTTGCTGTTCATCGTTCATCGTTTTGCATTCATCGTTTAGTTCGCATTCATCGTTTGATTCGGAAACCGGTTGCAGGGGGCTTACTGTACCTCGACCTCGTCGTTGAGAATGCGCGTGCCGTCGAGTTCTTTTACGCCGGCGCGTACGCGGGTTTTTGGGGTTACCTGAACGTTGGGGAAACGGTAGAGCTTGATCGTCGTTCGGCCAGGGTCGAGACTTGTGACCAGTCGTTCCTGGCGGGCCTGGCCGGGGAAGATGGCAAAGGCCGTGTAGTCGATCTTCTTGTCGCCGTAGTTGGTGATCATCTGTTGAACCAGCACGTCCTTGCCGTCGCGGATGGCCATCGTCTGCATCCCCACATCCGAGAGGCCCAGGGTGAGGGTGATGGGAACCGTCAGCGTTGAGAGGCGATCGGCTTGGATTTCGAACTGCGCCTCGATCGTTTTGGGGCCGGCGTAGCTGTTGTAGGGGAATTCGATGGTCAGGTCACGCTGGAAGACCTCGTTGGGATTGATGCTGAAGGAGAAGGTTGGCGGGGTGAGGGTCCATCCGGGGGGACCTTTGATTTTGAGAGTTCCCGAAATGGCTTGGCGGTAGGGATTGCTGAAGCGAATCCGGCGGGTGTGGGGCATGAAGCTCGACTCGATCAGGGGGCGATCGATGGCGACGCTGGCCCGGAGCTGCGCCAGGGGGCCGTCGATATCGACCAGGAAGATCGGCATGGGCCCGAGGGTCAGTTGCACCTGGCCGGTCTGGTTGGACGGATCGGTGGGTCGCAGCAGGGGGGTGACGTTGCCCCAGAGGTCGATCGCCATGGGGCGTTGTCCGAGGGTCAGGGCCAGTTTCTTTACGCCGGGCAGACTGCCGCGGTCCCAGAGGGCCAGGATGCCCTGGCCACTTTTTTCGAAGAGGAATGCTTCGACGCCGTCGGCGATGGGGACTTTTCCCCGGAAGCTTGAGCCGCCAAGCGTGGTGGTGAGCGTTCGCAGGATCATGAGCAGTTCCTGCGGCTGTTTGACGATGACGCCTTTGTCATTCACGACGGTGAACGGCACGGGCAGATCGATTCGACTGGCGCCGGCGGCCAGTGCATAGACCACGCGCTGCGCCAGGTCGCGGATCTGCAATTCCCGCCCATACTGCCGGGCATCGAGCAGTTGCAGGCTCAGCGACAGATTATGCCCCTCGGACTTCAGGATGTCCTGCATATACAGGGGCAGTTGTTGCGGCAGCACCGATGGATGAATCGAAAGGGCCACGGTGGCTGGCAGCTGCCCGTCCATCTCGTGCCAGGCCGGCCAGGGCATGGCCAGGTCCGGTTTCTGGACGAGCTTGGCAAATTCGCCGTACACCATCTGGTAGATCTGCCGCATCTCCGGGCGGTTGACAAACAGGTCCGATCCGTCGGCACCCATTTGCCAGCGATCGAGGTTGTTGGCATGGCGGGAAACCATGTAGGCCAGTCGCGGCTGCCATTCCTCCGGGCGGGCTTTGAGCAGATAAGACCAGGAGGTGTCGGGGGCATTGTTGGTGACTTGGGGGGGCAGATCGAGCAGGCAGGCCGTGGGGGTGATTCCCTGTTCCCGGAGTTTCACCAGCAACGTGTCGAACATGGCCGCATGGGTCTGCTGGACATCCCCGGCTTTGCTCCACACGGCCAGTTTCACCCGGCCGGTGCCCAGGAAGGGCAGGATTTCCGGCAGCTCGCTCCACCCGTCAAAAGGCAGATCGGTTGCGATAATCCCGAAGCGTTCATCCGGGCGGGAGAGCGGGGCGTTATCCGCCAGCAGGACCAGGTCGAGCATTTGCTGGCCGACGTATTGGCCTTGACTGGTCATGACCAGGCGGGCTTCGTACCATCCTGGCGTCAGGGGCGGCAGCATCAGTCGCATCTTCTTCTGGGCCGGCCCGAGATTCTCGGCTGACTGCATGTCCAAGGCGCCGCTGCGCTGATAGACGGCCTTTCCGAGGGCATCGTGGATGACCAGTTGGGCGGCCAGATCGTCTGTGGATCGATCGCTGACCACCACCTCCAGGTTGAGGGCTTCACCTTTGCGGAAGATGTTTCCGGGCTTATTGGTGCTCATCCACACCTGGGGCACTTGCGAGACCATGACATCGTCGAACCAGGCCGACCCGCGGATGTCCTGGGGGTAGAGGGTCTGGGTGCCCAATGAGCCCATGGCGTACAACACCGGCTGCAGGAGCTCCAGTTCGATCACGAGCGTATCGGCAGGCAGGTTGTCGGTGGAGAGTTCCACCTGCAAGTGTTTCCAAGGCTCATCCGGGTTTCGGGCGGCGTAGAGTTCAGAGTGCTGGATGGAGGAGGCGATGGGCTGGCCATCGATATCGACAAAGTAAGCGCTGAGTCGCGCCCGGGCATGGGCCAGCGCCGTTGTCTGCACATAGCCTTCGACCCGGTAATTGGAGCGGGGCTGGACCTTGATGCGTTTGGCATCGTAGCGGTAGACCAGTGAGCCGCCGTTCAGATCGAAGCGAAAACTGTATTTGCCGTTGCGCGCCCGGTCGGTTGCAAGGTGGCCGTTGACATAATGCGGCATGCCGGAGCCTTCCACCTTGGCCCAGTGCATCGGCAGCTCTTCAGGATTGCCCAGCCGGCGTTCTTCGAAGTCAAAGATGCGCAGAATGCGGTTGGCGACCGGCTCGGCTGCATGGGCGGTGCCGAAGAGAATCATTCCCAAAATGGCGGCGCAGAATGCACGCATGGTCCGATAATCGCTATATCGGCCAAATCGCCCTTGCGATGTTAATGACAATCCGCGGATGCGGTGAGTGTGATCAAAAAACAGAACCGCCAAGTGAGCACGCTCGCATTATTGAGACTTGGCGTTCTCGGCGAATCTTGGCGCTCTTGGCGGTTCTCAGTCGAATCAATGCCGCAGCAGCAGCGATTCCAACGGCGAAGGCTGGGTAGCGGGTCTGGGTTCGGTGCGTGCGAGCAGTTGAACCAGTGTCGTCGCCTCGGCCATCCGGTTGGCTTGCTGGTCCGCGATGGACACGACGATCGAATATTGTCCCGGTACGAGGCTTGCCGGCAGCCGGATTTCCCGCGCGACGCAAAAGTCCCGCCGACGGTTGCGGGCCAGGTCCTTGAAGGGTTGCCGCTTTTCAACCCAGACACGCTGGCCACGGTCGTCGTAGACCACCGTTTCCTGCGTCAGATTGGTCTGCCACATCCGTTGATCATTGAGGAATGCGGCGAAGTTCTCCACCTCGCAGTACACGATCACCTTGTTGTTGCGTCCGGCGATGAATCGATTGGCATCGATAGGGTCATAGACGCCGAACCCCTGGACACGCTGGCACAATGCGATCGTGGGAATGCGCAGGCTGGCCTGCGGCCGGAGACGATCGGCCATTTCCACGAATGGGCGAACCTTCTGCGCCAATAGCAGGTTGTCATTGCCGCGCACGTTGCTGCGGAAATTGCTCAAGGCATCCATCAACGCCGAGAGGATCTCACGATCTTCTGCCGGCAGTTGAGTGATGGCGTCGGCCTGGGGCACCTGCCGGCCACGCACCCACTGCAGCACCTGATAATCCAACTGCGCCGCCAGGTCGCGGGGATAATCCTTGATCTGCTGAGCGAGCCTGGCTTCGAATTGATCCGTTGTAACCACGGGCGGCTTAGGTTCCACCTTGATCGGTGCGACCGGTTGCGCGATTGGTTCGACCTTGCTGATTGCCGCGGGTACGGTGGTCGGATTGGTTGGCAGGGGAGGGGCCTCGACGAACTGGGTTGTGGGCACCTCGACTTTTGTCTCCGCTGGTTGCTTGGGGGTGGCTGTGGGTTGTGTCTTGGCGGGTTCGAGCCAGACGATAGGGGATGGCTGCGATGCCGCGACCTTCTCCGGCGGCACCTGGGCGGGCGCGGGCTTGGGTCGGCGGTTGAGCTGTTCCTCGAGCTCTCGCACATGGGCGGCGGTTTTCCAAGCCAATGCCTGCGACGAGGTGATGGGCTCATCTTCGCTGGTCGGCTGGGTCGTCGGTGCCGTAGTGGCGGGCGTCGGGGCTGGGACCGCGGCCTGTGCGGCCGCCGGTGCGACTTCGGCTTTTTCCTTGGGTTGGCTGGTGGAACCGCATCCGCCCATCAACAGCAAGGCGAACACGCCCGCAGAAACGATGCAGCGAGACATCGCGAACTCCATCCATGGATCGGCTCAACCCCCGACATCCGAATCGGGGGGCATCAAGGGTACAGTATCCCTCGATATCGACAAGATGCAAGAGAGTTGAAGGATCGCCCACGAATCTCCATGAATGCACACGAAATCTCCGTAGTCATTCGTGGAGATTCGTGGGCCATCTATGTGGAACCGCTGCCTTCGGTTAATATGCGGATACTCGAGTGCCAGGTCTGAAGACACTTCAAATTGAAAGGGAGACCGACATGCGAACGCGGCAAAGTTGGATGATCGCGGCGGGCGTGGGATTGCTGGCCTTGGTGGTCGGCGCGGCACGGGCTGGGGAGAATGCGGCCATCACCACGGCAAGCCTGATCCCGGAAATGACCGACCTGAAACAGATGGCGGAGTTTCCGAGCCCAGCCTACACCTGCAAACAATTCTCGTCCTATGATCGGGCGGCCAAGTCGCCCACGGAGAATTGGTTCGCCAATGGCGACTGCGGACAGTATCTGCGAACCGAAGATCGCAACGGGCGAAAAGAGTTCGTCATGATGGACGCCACCGGCCCGGGCGCGATCGTCCGGATCTGGTCGGCCAATCCCAATGGCACGCTGCGGATCTACATCGATGGGAATGAAACCCCCGTCATCGAGACGCCGATGAGCGAGTTGCTGGGCGGCAAGTACCCTGGGCTGCCCCGGCCGATTGCCGGCGAATACTCCAAGGGCTGGAACCTCTACTTTCCGATCCCCTACGCCAAGAGCTGCAAAGTCACCAGCGACAAAGGGGATTTCTACTACCATGTGAACTACCGCACCTACGAGCCTGGCACCAAGGTCGTTTCATTCACGGCCGATCAGATCAAGTCGCTGGAAAAAGAGATCGCCAAGCTAGGTGAGCGTCTCGCTTCCCCTCGAGGCAACCCCGCGGACATGGCCGGCCAAGCCCAGCCCTACTCGATTCACCTCGAGCCCGGCGAATCCATGACTTCAGATGAACTTACCGGCCCCATGGCGATCGCCCGTGTGACCATGAAGGTATCGGCCAGCGATCGCGATGCCGCGTTGCGCGGCGTGATCCTCAAGGGCACCTTCGACGGCGAGCAGACCATCGAAACGCCGGTGGGCGATCTGTTTGGCAGCGCCCCGGGGATCAACGCCTACGCTTCGCTGCCTCTGGGCATGACGAAGGACGGCGAGATGTACTGCCACTGGTTCATGCCCTTCAAGACGTCGGCGGTGTTTGCTATGACGAACACGAGCAAGGCCGCCGTGGATATCACCGGCGAGCTCCAGATGGCCGACTATCAGTGGACCGATCGTTCCATGCACTTCCACGCCAAGTGGAGGGCGCAGTTTGATGTCCCCACCCGGCCGATGATCGACTGGAATTACATGACCGCCCAGGGCAAAGGCGTCTTCGCGGGCGTGGCATTCTTCATCGACAACCCCGTCAAGGATTGGTGGGGCGAAGGCGATGAGAAGATCTACGTCGATGGCGAAACCTTCCCCAGCCATTTCGGTACCGGCACCGAGGACTACTATGGCTACGCCTGGTGCTGGCCGGGGTTGTTCACCCATGCCTACCACAATCAGCCCCGCTGCGATGGCCCGAGCAACTATGGCCGAACCAGTGTGAATCGCTTCCACATCTTCGATCGCATCCCGTTCACCAAGGACTTCAAGTTCGACATGGAACTGTGGCATTGGAATGAGAAGTGCAAGGTGAACATGGCCGTTATTACCTACTGGTATGCGATGCCCGGCGCCAAGGATGGCTTCAAACCCATCCGCGCTGAAGATGCCATCATTCGTCCGATGCCCGAATACCAGATCCCACGCGTTGCCGGCGCTCTCGAAGGCGAAGCCATGAAGATCCTGGAAAAGGTCGGTACCGCCGATCCGCAGGATTGGGATGGCCTCAGCGCCGGCCGTCAGCTCTGGTGGCATGCTGGCATGAAGCCCGGCGACAAGCTCGTCCTCGGATTCGAAGTGAAGAAGGCGGGCACCTATCGCGTGCTGGGCCACTTCCTGAAGGCCAAGGATTACGGCATCCACCAGCTGGCGATCAACGGCAAGAACGCCGGCCAACCCATCGATTTCTACAACGATGGCGTCGTCCCCACCAAGGAGCTCGACCTGGGCACGTTCGACCTGAAGGAAGGCCAAAACCAGCTTTCCGTCACGGTCGTCGGCGCCAATGAGAAAGCGGTAAAATCCTACATGTTCGGCCTGGATTATCTCCTGCTGAAGCCGATCGAATAGCTGATCGATCAGTCATCAATTGATGGACTTTGCGAATGGAGGATGGCGAGTGCCATCCTCCATTCTCTTTTACTGAGAGGCCGACACTCCGTATCCCTGAAGCCGAGCTCGCGACGCCGCCAAGACGCGAATAGACACTGAATCGCCGCGCCCTTCGATTCAGTGTAGCGAGCCCTCCTCCCAACGTAGCACGGGCATCTTGCCCGTGCGCGTTTCATCGCTGTGCATCGGTGCCCCATCGATGGCAGTGAATAGACGTGGCATGGGCGGCCCGCCCATGCTCCTTCTGATCTGCGTTCATCTGCGTTGATCTGCGGCTTCTTCGTGAAGATTCGTGAAGATTCGTGGGCTGCTCCATGCCTCCGTAGTGAGCAACAGTCGTTGTGCATCAATAGGCCCGCGGCGTTATAGTACCGATCGAGGACGTTGCGTCGGGTGTGCTTACAGGTCCCGTATCAGGTCAATGCAAATCATGAAACACGTCATGCAATGCTCGCTGTTCGCGGCAATGGTGTGCCTCCTGTGTTCGATCTCTTTTGCAGCGGAGCCAGTGGCATTCCGCTCCGCCAGAACCGTCTGGCCCGCTGGCCGCGAGACGGAAATGAACTTGCTGGTCGGATATCGCGCGACGTTTAGTGCACCGGCGGGTCAGAAGGCGATTCTGCGCATCGCTGCCTCCACCATCTACCGTTTCTGGATCAACGGCGAATACGGCGGCTTCGGCCCCGCCCGCGGTCCCCACGGCTACTACCGCGTTGATGAATGGGATCTGACCGGCAAGCTCAAAGATGGCCAGAACCTCCTCGCCATCGAAGTTGCCGGCTACAACGTCAACAGCTACTACCTCCTCGACCAGCCCTCCTTCCTGCAGGCCGAAGTGGTCTCCGCAGACAAGGTGCTCGCCTCCACCGCCGGTGATGGCACCCCCTTTGCTGCCGGCATCCTCTCGTACCGCGTGCAGAAGGTGCAGCGATACAGCTTTCAACGTCCGTTCATCGAGGTTTACCGCCTCAATAGCGAATCCGACGCCTGGCGGCGCAACCCGGTCGCGAATCTCCCGCCAACAAACCTGGCGCTGACCAGCCCGAAGAATCTCCTCCCCCGTCGCGTACCCCTGCCGCAGCCCGTGCTGAAACAGCCGATCAAGCAGCTCGCCGAAGGCCGCCTCGAACCCTTGCAGAAAACGCCCCAGCTTTGGAAGGACCGTTCTCTGGTCAACATCGGCCCGCAACTCAAGGGATACCCCGAAAAGGACTTGGCCGTCGTCATCTCCACCGAAGCACAACTACTGGCGTCGAAGCTGACGCAGAAGCTCGATCAGCCCTACTCGGAGGGGACCGCCCTGAGTCTCTCCGAGAAGACCTACCGCATCTTCGACCTGGGGACGAACTTCACCGGCTTCCTTCGCAGCAAAGTCACCTGCTCCAAGAAGACCCGACTCTGGCTCGCCTTTGACGAGATCCTCTCCAATGGCGACGTGGATTCCAAACGCCTCGGCTGCGTAAACATTGTCAGCTACGACCTCGAGCCCGGAACGTACGACCTGGAGTCGATGGAGCCGTACACCCTGCGGTACCTGAAGGTGATGTGCCTGGCCGGTGAATGCCAGGTAACGGGTCTGGCCCTTCGCGAATGCGCCCATCCGCCCGTCAATCAAGCCCAATTCGCCGCCAGTGACGAGCGATTGAACAAGATCTTCGCCGCCGGCATCGAGACCTTCCGCCAGAATTCGCTCGACATCTTCATGGACTGCCCCTCGCGCGAGCGCGCTGGCTGGCTATGCGACAGTTTCTTTACCTCGCGGGTCGCCAACGACCTGACGGGCGCAGCGCTCATCGAGCACAACTTCTTCGAGAACTATCTGCTGCCGCCTCGCTTCCAGTTCCTCCCGGACGGCATGCTGCCGATGTGCTATCCCTCCGATCACAACGACGGCATCTTCATCCCCAACTGGGCCATGTGGTTCGTCGTCGAGCTCGATGAATATGCCGCTCGCACGGGCGACCGCGCCATGATCGAATCGCTTCGCCCCAAGGTCACCAAGCTCCTGGAATTCTTCAAGCGTTTCGAAAACGAAGATGGCCTGCTGGAAAAACTCCCCAGCTGGGTCTTCGTTGAGTGGTCCAAGGCCAATGAATTTGTCCAGGATGTGAACTATCCCAGCAACATGCTCTACGCCGGCGTGCTCTCCGCTGCCGGCCGGATGTACAACGAACCTCAGTTGATCGCCAAAGCCGACAAGCTCCGCGAAACTATCCGCAAGCAGTCCTTCGACGGCGAGTTTTTCGTGGACAATGCCCTTCGCAAGGATGGCAAGCTGCAGGTGACGAAGAATCACAGCGAAGTCTGCCAGTACTTCGCCTTCTTCTTCGATGTTGCCAATCCCAAGACCCACGCCCAGCTCTGGCAGCGGCTGCGTGATGAATTTGGCCCGAACCGGAAAAAGACCAACGCCTATCCTAACGTCTACGTGGCCAATTCGTTCATCGGCAATGTCCTCCGCATGGAGATTCTCTCCGCCAATGGCCGCGGGCAGCAGATCCTCGATGAATCGATCGCCTACCTGCTCTACATGGCCGATCGCACCGGAACCCTCTGGGAAAACACCGGCGCCGAAGCCAGTTGCGATCATGGCTTTGCCTCTCACGCCTGCCACACCCTCTATCGCGACGTGCTCGGGTTGTACCAGGTGGATCGGACTCAGAAACAGCTCCGCGTTCGTTTCAACGACCTCCAACTCGATTGGTGCGAAGGACAGATGCCCGTCGGCGATGGCATTATCCACCTGAAGTGGCGGAAAGCCGGCAACAAGCTGGCCTACACCCTGACGACGCCCCCCGGCTACAACGTCAGCATCGAGAACCTCAGCGGCCGGGAACTGGTGAAACAGGCCCAGTGATGCAGCCGGCATCAATGCGAGGAGCGTTGCCGCTTGGCATCGATGACAAGCCACAGAGAACAAAAGGGCACAGAGAAAAGAGTTCGGATCTCTCCTCTGTGCCCCATCTGTGGCAACACACAAACGTAGCATGGGCATCTTGCCCATGCGCGTTTTATCTGCGTTGATCCGCATTAATCTGCGGCCTCTTCGTGGAGATTCGTGGGCTTCCTCTCCCCAAATTGGGTTGCGGGTCACGCCCGCGCTGGGTTCTCTGTGGCTCACGTATCTTTTCTCTTGGCGGTCTTGGCGTGTCTTGGCGACCTTGGCGGTTCTATCTGTTCCTAACTCTTCGCTTGCTCCAGTGGACCCCGACTTGCGTATTGAGAGTCAGAGAATCAGTGTCCTATTTCGGCGGAACGATTCCTGGCTCCAGAGCTCGCGAAGGCTCGAAGACGCGAAGGGAACACGAAGAAGACAACCTGATTCTTCATTCCTTCGCGCCTTAGCGGCTTCGCGAGCTCTGCTCTCATGGACGGGAATGATCTGACTCTCCCTAGATCCCCGTTGCCGCATCAATCCGCTGCGTGAAAAATCACCATGCTTCAACGTAACCGAGCGAACGAATAGCCAACATCGTGGTATATAAATAATAGCGGACGCTGGCCGTCCAGAGACTCCCAGCGCATCACCGATCAACAGCCTGGAGATGGTGTCGGCATGGAACTGGATGTACACGTTGTTAAGTCGTCGCAAACAGCGGAACTCTATATCACGGCCAAGCCTCGAGCGGGCGACGATGCTTCCACGCAGGCGCACCAGGCGTTTGACAGGATTGCTCAACTTCTACGAACCCAACACGCGTGGATCTTCCAAGAGCGGGTATTCACACAGCCCAGTACGGTGAAGGCCCTTCGCGCCATTCGCTCCAACGCCTACGGGGACCTGGCCGATGGCGTCGAACCGGCGTGGCTCTCCACCGGCAGTCCAGATTCCTCCGTTGCCGTCCAGGTTCACGCGATCGTCTCGCCTGCCAAAGCGAAAGCGACGACCATTCGCGGCCCCGTGCCGGGCAGGATGCTCGAGCAGAATGGCTATCGATGGGTGGCGGCCAGCGGTCTGTCCGCGCCGGAAGTGGGCGATGGGCCCAAGCAGACCACCGCCGCATTCGAAAAGGCCGAAACCCTGCTTCACCAAGCGGGCGCCGATCTTCGCTCCATCGCCCGCACGTGGTTCTTAATGGATCACATTCTCGACTGGTATGGGCAGTTCAACCAGGCCCGGACGCAGGTGTTCCTGAGCCGAGGTATCATCGGTGCTCAAGGGGTTGAGAATCGGATGCCCGCCAGCACGGGTATCGGCGTCAGTCCGGCTTTGGGCGCCAAGTGCTCCATGGATCTGGTTGCGGTGGTGGGTGACAACGGCTTGGTCCGCCGCTATCACGCCGCCGGCAAGCAGCGTTCCGCTTACGAATATGGCTCGGCCTTCGCTCGCGCCGCCGAGGTGAAGATGCCCGCTGGTCGAACGGTCTACATCTCCGGAACTGCCGCCATCGACGAAGCCGGAGCCACCTGTCACGTCGGCGATGCTGCCGGCCAAATTCAGATGACCCTCGAGAATGTCGTCGCAGTCCTGCGCCAGATGGACTGCGGGCCGCGCGATGTGGTCCAAACCATCGCCTATTGCGCCACTCGCGAAGTTAAAGAGCTCTTTGAAAGCTGCTGGGCCGACCAACTCCCCTGGCCCTGGGTCACCCTTATCGGCGATGTCTGCCGCTCGGATCTGCTCTTCGAAGTCGAGGCAGCCGCCTGCCCCGGCGCCACCAAGCTATAGGGTATACTGCCCACTTCGTGCGGTTTTCGTGCA
>JBLNDH010000542.1:0-3909 GCA_050261455.1 Bacillota bacterium | reverse complement strand
CTCGACCCCGACGCGGCCGAAGTCCGCGGGCTTGTTTTCCGCCACCGCGGCCCGATACTCCGCCGCTCCTTGGATGTAGTCCAACAGGTGGGTGTAGTCTCCCGGCTGATCAAGCATCCGTTTCCAAGCAAAGACAAAGTCCTTCGCCTCGACCGGATCTCCATTGCTCCAACAGGCCTCCGGACGGAGGTGGAAGGTGTAAACGGTTTTGTCCGAATTGATCTCGATCTGCCCCGCCGTCCCGGGGATCGTCTGCAGGGTCTGCGGGTCCAGGGTGTAGAGCCCCTCGAAGAGGGCATAGCCGATGCAGACATCCGGCATCCACGACATGCGATTGGGGTCGAGGGTGCGGATGTCCCCTTTATCCAGGAAGACGAAGTCCGCCGGCTGCCTTGCCCCGCTACCCGACCAAACCACCGCGGCGGCCAGCAAGAACAGCAACGCCACGGGGATAGACAACAGTCGAAGCATGTATCAGTTGGCGCTCGTCACCGGTTGGGTACTCGGCGGCGGGGTCAACTTCGGCTCCACGACCGTGGTATTCTTGACTTTCGTCAGGGCCGTGATGACCGGCCGAACCAGATCACCCAGGTTGATGGTTCCCATCCGGCCCTTGGAAGCATCCTCGGCCGCCTTCGCCAGGGCGGGATCGCCGATTCGGTTCGCCGCCACCTGAAGGCTCTGCAGCAGATTGTCCACCAGGAACAGAAGCTGCTCACGCTGGGCCGAACCCATCGGCTGAGCATCGTGGTGATAGGTCCCGAGAACCAGCAGGTCGCAATAGGCCTGGAAGACCTTTTGCCGCTGTTCGGGCGTCACCACCCGCCAGGTGGCCTCCTGAACCAGGAACCGGAATGGAATGGCTTCGCTATTCGGATCTTCCGGCAATCCCTTCTTATACAACTGGGTCCGGAAGGCCAGCAGATCCAAGAGGATATCGAGGACCTTGGCATTGGCGACCTGCAGCGACTCGTACGCCTCGGCAGCCATCGCGCCCGTCAGGTGCTTCTTGGTCACAGCCACTACGGCATCCGTAACCTTCTTGGAGGCATTGGTTTTGGCCAGATCCGCCACGACGAACTTCGCCGCGCGAACGCCCCACAGCTGCAGAACATACGGCTGCTTTTCGTTCAGGAACACCAGAACCGCCGGCTCCAGTTGCCCGGTCTTCAACGCCTCGGCCACCCGGGCCAGCGCGATCGCGGCATTCAACTGGGCCCGGACCGTGGCTTGACTGATCTTCGCCGGGTCCAGCGCCTTCGCCATTGCCTCGGCATAGCACTTCACATAGGCCGGAGATGGAGCGGTGGGCGTCCGGGCATCGTTTTCCAGCGACCGGCGAGCTTCCTGCTGAGCCACCGCACTGTCGCTGAGCACCAACTCGACGTTGGCCGCCACCGTGGCATTGATGATGGCGACATCAGGCGCCGAGGCCACTTTCAGTTGCAGGGGAATCGGCTGCGGACGCCCATTCGCGTTGCCCGTCCCTTGCCCATAGGCCGTGCTCAGCGCAAAAGACAACACAAAGCTGGAAATAAGAAATGAACGGAAATACTGGTTCATCAGGTGCTACTCCAGGAGCCCGAAAAGCGGCATCGGCTGAGTCCCCGGTCTCAGGCACCACACCCTTCGCCGCGCTGCACCATGGGGGAGGGGCGTTGCCAAAATCGGGGCTCGTGGATGAAGATATCGAATCTCGCGAACCGTAGCAAATGCGGTATATTGTGTCAAGCTGGCTGGACCACGACTGGCGGCTCCGGAGGGGGGAAATGGGATACGGCACGACATCGCGCGACAACGGGATATAGGATTCCCATGAGAAACGGTGACCTGGAATGCCTTGGCCATCCTTCGGAGAGGTCTCATGGAGAACTTCCGCCCCGAACTGGTCCCCAATCCCGCGGTGAGGCGATTGAGCTTATACCTGCGCCAACTGGAAGCCTTTAAACAGATGGATCGCAGGACCGTCTCCAGCAAACAGCTCGGGGAGGCCCTGGCGTTGACCGATGCCCAGGTTCGGAAGGACCTGGCGTACTTTGGGCAGTTTGGCCATCCGGGGATCGGCTACCGCGTCGATGAACTGATTGGGCAGGTCCGACGAATCCTGGGGACCGATAAAACGTGGGAGGTGCTGCTGGTGGGCGCGGGGAACCTCGGGCAGGCGCTTTTGGCCTATAAAGGCTTTGAGAGAAAGGGGTTCCGCCTGGCGGCGGTGTTTGATACCGACCCGACCAAAATTGGGACCCCGCGAGGTCCATTTGTCATCCAGCCGATGGAGGAACTGGAATCCACTGTACGCAGGTCCGGAATTCGGCTGGGGATCATTGCGGTTCCGGCGGAATTTGCCCAGAAGGTGGCCGACCAGTTGGTGGCGGCGGGCATTCGCGGCATCCTGAATTTCGCCCCCCTTTCCTTGAATGTCCCGCCCGAAGTTAGCGTCAGTTCGGTGGACCTGGCGGTTCAGTTGGAACAATTGTCGTTTCAGGTGAATTTTTCTTCGGTCCAGCCGACGCCGTAGTTTCGCACCAGTTCGACGAACATGCGCATGCCGACCACCAGCGCGTCGTCGGTGAAGTCATAGTGGTCGCTGTGCAGCGGCGGGTAAGCGTCGCGATCGGGGGGCGTCATGCCGACGAAGAAGAAACATCCGGGCACCTTGGCCAGGTAGTAGGCGAAATCCTCGCCGCTCATGGAGGGCCTGCCGGCGGGGATGAATCGGTTTTCGCCGAGGGTGGCGCGGGCGATCAAGGCGACATAGTCGGCCATGCCAGGATCGTTCAGCACGGGGGGATAGCCTTCGAACCATTCGAATTCCAATTGGCAGCCATTGGTGGCGGCGACGGCACGGCAACGGCGCTCGATGGCCTGGCAGGCCTGCTTGCGGCCCGCTTCGCTGATGGCGCGGGCGGTGCCGCTGAAGGTGGCGCGATCGGGGATGATGTTGACGGCGGTGCCGGCGTGGAACTGGCCAATGGTCACAACGGCGGGCTCGGTGGGATCGAGGTCGCGGGAGACGACCTGTTGGAGGTTGAGGACGGCTTCGGAAGCGGCGACGATGGGATCGCGGCCGAGATGGGGATAGGCGCCGTGACACCCTTTGCCGATGAAGGTGACGGTGAAGTTATCGGTGGACGCCATGAGCGTGCCCGACTTGGTGGCGACGGCTCCGACGGGGACGCCGGGCCAGCCATGGAGGCCGAAGACGGCGCTGACTTTGGGGCCGAGGCGACCATCGAGGACGCCGGCGTTGACGAGGCGTTCCGCCCCCCCACCGCCCTCCTCGGCGGGTTGCCAGAGGAATTTGACACAGACGTTGAGGGTTTCCGCCATCTCTTTGAGGATGGCGGCGGCGCCGATGAGCCCGGCGGTATGGCCATCATGGCCACAAGCGTGCATGCAGCCGGGGTGCTGGGAGGCGTAGGGCAGGCCAGTTGCCTCGGTGATGGGGAGGGCATCGATATCGGCCCGGAGGGCGACGCAGGGTTTACTGGGGTCGCCGATCCAGGCGATGGTGGCCGTGGGGGTGCCTTCGACACCGGGGATGTAGGGGATGCGGAGGGCGTCCAGTTCGGCGCGGATGGCGGCGGCGGTCTTGTGCTCCTCGTAGGCCAACTCGGGGATCTGGTGGAGGCGATGGCGCAGGGCGATCGTCCGGGGGAGGTGGCGGTCGAGGAGCGATTGGTAATTCATCATGCACAACCGTAGCCGGGTGGGAAGGAGGTGACAAGACTGGGTACACCGGGAACCTCTCGGGAGCCACCGGGGAACCGCTGGGAGCCACTGAGAACCTCCCGGGAGCCACCGCCGGCACACGGGGAGCCACCGGGGCGTAATGCGTAAGAGCGTAATGCGTAAGGAGTTGCCGGGTTTCGAAGCGGCGAAACGGCAAATGGGCGAATCGGCGAGGGG
>JBLNDH010000541.1:0-7285 GCA_050261455.1 Bacillota bacterium | reverse complement strand
GTATACGCTGCTGAACCAGGATACGTTCCCGTCGTGGTTGTACTCGATCAAACAGGGTGCGACGACGATCTGGGAGCGGTGGGATGGATGGACGAAGGAGAAGGGATTCCAGGATCCAGGGATGAACTCGTTCAACCATTACTCGCTGGGCTCGGTGGGCGAGTGGATGTTTGCGACGGTGGCGGGGATCGATCTGGATGCGGCGGTGGCCGGGTATAAGCATGTGGTGATTCGGCCGTTGCCGGGTGGTGGGCTGACGTATGCCAAGGGGCAGTACAAGTCGATGTATGGGACGATTGCCTCGAGTTGGAAGGTTAGCGGCGGGAAGCTGGTGATGGACGTGACGGTGCCGGTGAATACGACGGCGACGGTGTATGTGCCGAATGCGAAAGGGGCGGCGGTCAGCGAGAGTGGCAAGGCCGTGGAGAAGGCAGCCGGCGTGACGGCCAAGGGTATCCAGGGCGGCGCGTCGGTGTTTGAGGTGGGGGCAGGGACGTATCGGTTCGAAGTGGCGAAGTGAGAACAGAGGCACGTAGGCACGTAGTGACGGGACGGCGAGTATCCTGGCGAGCTGTGAATGCGGCTCGGCGGGAGGCTCGCCGTCCCGGGCCGGGCGAGCTTGCGGCGGGGGGCGGGGGCGAGTACAGTCCGCTTTGTTAACAAGTCTTTACGGTGGAGCAGGACATGGCTGGAGCATCATCGGTCGAAAAGGCCTATCAACTGGCACAGGAACAGTATTCGCAATTGGGCGTGGATACCGAGAAGGCGATGGAAGCCTTGCGGCAGGTGGCGATTTCGTTGCACTGCTGGCAGGGGGATGACGTCGGCGGGTTTGAGAATCCGGCGGGACTGACCGGCGGCGGGATCCAGGCGACGGGGAATTACCCGGGCAAGGCGCGGACGGCGGATGAATTGCGGGCGGATCTGAACAAGGCGCTGAGCCTGATCCCGGGCAAACATCGGCTGGCGCTGCATGCGATCTATGCGGAGACCGGTGGCAAGAAGGTTGACCGCGATGAAGTGCGGCCGGAGCATTTCAAGGCGTGGATCGACTGGGCCAAGAGCAACAAGATGGGGTTGGATTTCAATCCGACCTATTTCTCGCATCCCAAGGCGGCGGATGGGTTTACGCTGGCCAATCGCGATGAGGGGATTCGGAAGTTCTGGGTGCGGCATGGGCAGGCGTGCCGGAAGATCGGCGAGGCATTTGGCCGGGCGTTGGGGACGGCGTGCGTGACGAACGTGTGGATTCCGGATGGATATAAGGACACTCCGGCCGATCGCAAGACGCCGCGGGAGATCCTGAAGAAGTCGCTGGATGAGTTGTTTGCCGAGAAGATCGATCCGAAGTACCACCTGGACGCGGTGGAGAGCAAGCTGTTTGGGATCGGGTCGGAAAGCTACGTGGTCGGGTCGCACGAGTTTTACCTGAGCTACGCAGTGCAGAACAAGAAGCTGTACACGCTGGACTCGGGGCACTATCACCCGACCGAAGGAATTGCCGACAAGATCAGCTCGGTGCTGACGTATTTGGATGAGATTCTTCTGCATGTGAGCCGCGGGGTGCGGTGGGACAGCGACCATGTGGTGATCCTGTCGGACGAACTGCGGGCGATTGCCGAGGAGATCGTGCGCGGCGGGTACCTCAAGCGGGTGCACATCGGGCTGGATTACTTCGATGCCAGCATCAACCGCATCGCGGCGTACGCGGTCGGGACGCGGTGCATGATCAAGGCGCTGCTGATTGCGTTGCTGGAGCCAACGAAGAAGCTGCAGGAATTCGAGGCGAAGGGCGATCACACGTCGCGGCTGGCGATGCTGGAAGAGCTCAAGACGCTGCCGTTTGGCGCGGTGTGGGATTACTACTGCCTGAAGCAGGGTGCGCCGGTGGGGACGGCGTGGCTGGATGAGGTCAAGGCGTACGAGAAGAATGTGCTGGCGAAGCGTGCATGAGAGTGACGCGTGAAGGTGTGCTGAAGCACATTGGACGAGGGCTACTGGAGAGGTAACGGAGCAATGGTTGCAAATCCCCTTCTTGGTGTGGTCTTTCACTGGCTGGGCGGGCTGGCGTCGGGCAGCTTTTATGTGCCGTATCGCGGCGTGAAGAAGTGGTCGTGGGAGACATACTGGCTGGTGGGTGGGTTTTTCAGCTGGATCATCGCGCCCTGGATTCTGGGGATGATCATGACGCATGGGAAGCTCATCTCCATCATTCAGCAGACGCCGCTGAGGACGCTGTGGTGGGCTTACTTCTTCGGAGCGATGTGGGGATTGGGCGGGCTGACGTTCGGGCTGACGATGCGGTACCTGGGCATGTCGCTGGGCATGGCCGTCGCGCTGGGTTACTGCGCCGCGTTCGGAACGATCATGCCGCCGATCGTCGATGGCACACTCGGGGCGATGTTCACCAATACGCCGGGGCTGATCATCCTGGGTGGGTGCGTGGTGTGTCTGTTGGGCATCGCCACCGCAGGCGTGGCGGGGATGTCCAAGGAACGGGAGATGCCCGAGGAGCAGAAGAAGGCGTCGATCGCAGAGTTCAACTTCGTGAAAGGCATTCTCGTGGCGACGTTCTCGGGGATCATGAGTGCGGGGATGGCCTATGGCCTGACTGCGGCGGCGCCGATCGCCAAGATTGCCGAGGCGGAAGGCACCAGTGTGATCTGGACGGGTCTGCCCAAGCTGGTGATCGTTCTGCTGGGCGGGTTCACCAGCAACTTCATCTGGTGTGTGCTGCTGAATATCAAGAACCATTCGGGGCACGAGTACTTCAGCGCGTATAAGAAGGTTGAATCGCGTACGGCGGCTGGCCAAGCGGTCGGGGGTGGCACGGCCGTCGCGGTGGCTCCCGCGGTCCAGGTCGAACGGGTTCCGATGTTGGGGAACTACTTCTTCTCCGCGTTGGCGGGCACGACCTGGTACATGCAGTTCTTCTTCTACACCATGGGCGAAACCCAGATGGGCAAGTACCAGTTTGCCAGCTGGACGCTGCACATGGCCAGCATCATCATTTTCAGCACGTTGTGGGGCGTGGCCCTGAAGGAATGGAAGGGAAGCAGCAAGCGGACGCATGCCCTGGTGACGATCGGCATCTTCATCCTGATTGCCTCGACCGTCATCATCGGCTGGGGTACCAAGCTCGCGGCGGCCAGCGGTGGGCATTGATGCCCGCGTCGGTTGCGTAGAGACAGAAGATAGGTAAACGGCACACAGCCCACGGATGGCTAACCATCCGTGGGCTGTGTTACTTTGGGAAAATGCCGGGTGGGGATCGTATCGCGGGGCATGATTTAACAAGTTTGTGATGTATTGGGGCGGGGGCCGGACAACTTGATATTACGGCTGGGCTTACGAAATACGCCTTGTTTGATGCGATATTGTGGAGGCGCAAAGATCCGCTTGTGTGCTGGGCTGGGGCTGTTATCATTCTGCCCCCTTATGGACCTGACAGTAAAAGACGTGTCGCACCTGCTGCACACGTCGGAGAAAACGGTCTACCGGTGGATCCGTGACGGGGTGTTGCCGGCATACCGAATCAACGATCAGTATCGGCTTAATCGAGTGGATCTGCTGGAGTGGGCGACGGCGAAGAACATCAAGCTGTCGCCGGGGATCTTCAGTGGCGAGGAGTTTGCGCTGGGCCACGGATCGACTCTGGCGGAGAAGCTGCGGGCGGGGGGCGTGCTGTACAACGTGGAAGGGCAGGACAAGGCGCAGGCGTTGAAAGCGGTCTGCGATCGCCTGCCGCTGCCGGAGGGCGTGAACCGGGAGGAACTCCTGGGCGTGCTGCTGGCGCGGGAGGCGTTGGGATCGACCGCGGTCGGCCACGGCATCGCGATTCCACATCCGCGCAGCCCGCTGATCCTGAACGTCAAGAAGCCCGCGGTGACGCTGGCGTTTCTGAAGCAGCCGGTGGATTTCGGGGCGTTGGATGGCAAACCGGTGGATACGCTCTTTACGATCATCAGCACGACGGTTCGCGGACATCTGAATACGCTGAGCCACTTGATGTATGCCCTGCAGAACAGTGATTTTGTTTCGCTGTTGCACAACCGGGCCGGGGCGGATCAGGTCATCGGCACGATGGAGCGGATCGAAGCGGAATTGCCCAAGGCGAACGGGGCGGCGATATGAGTCGAGTTGTTGAGGCTCCGGGTACGCTGGCGACCGATGGCAGCGCATGGAGCGATTGCACCGGTGGGGTGGGGCGGTGAAGGTGGTCCGAGGGCCCGGGCCGCTGTGACACGAGCACATTCAGTTGTATTGAGTCGATATTGCGGTGACACTTGTGGGTGTGTTGGTAAGTTGAAGCCTGTTGGCCGCCGTATCCGGGATTTCGCAACGGCGCCGGGGCGCTGCTGATCCGCAGCGTAGAGGACCGGCCTGCGTCGTAGCATTCCCGGGAAGATGGCGTACGTGGAGGATATCGGTGATGCTGCTGCTGACGAGCCTGGGTGTGCTGATGGCCGGGATGATCTGCGCGATGATCCTGATTCGTGCACCCCGGGCGGGCCTGTTGGTAGCGATGGGGGCGATCGTGACGGCCAGCGTGCTGGGTTTGGTCACGGCGGGGCAGGTGTTGCTCGGTGGGGGGGACGTGGCGGCGAGGACGCTGTCATGGGCGCTACCGATGGGGACGGCGACGCTGGCGATTGATGGGCTGTCGGCGTGGTTCCTGCTGGTGATTTCCGTGTTGAGCATTGCGGTGGCGATCTATTCCTGGGGATACATGCAGGAGGAGATTGGCCACGGGCCGGTGCCGGCATTTTCGGGACTGATGTGCGTGCTGGTGGCGTCGATGATGCTGCTGGTCTGTGCGGGGGACGTGATGCTGTTTCTGGTTGCCTGGGAGATCATGACCGTGGCGGCCTTTCTGCTGGTCAATTTCCACGACCAGCAGGAGGAGGTGCGGTATGGCGGGTGGATTTACCTGATTGCCGCGCACGTGGGGACGGCGCTGTTCCTGTTGCCGATGTTCTCGATTCTGGTTTGGCGGGGTGGGATGCAGTTTGCGGGATTTGCGGGGATGCTGCGATCGGCGGACCCGGAGTTGTGCGTGGCGTTGTTTGTGCTGGGGTTGGTGGGTTTCGGCACCAAGGCCGGGTTCATGCCGATGCATGTGTGGCTGCCCAATGCACACCCGGTGGCGCCGACGCCGGTATCGGCGTTTCTGTCGGGGGTGATGGTGAAGATGGGGATCTACGGGCTGGTGCGACTGCTGAGCTGGCTGCCGCCGCTGCCGATGGGGTGTGCGATGGTCATGCTGGCGTTTGGGGTGGTCAGCGGCATTCTCGGCGTGCTTTACGCGATGGCGCAGCATGACCTGAAGCGGCTGCTGGCGTACCACACGGTGGAGAATATCGGGATCATCGGCGTGGGCATCGGGGTTGGCATGCTGGGGCAGACGACGGGGTATCCGCTGGTGGCGGCGCTGGGATACGCGGGGGCGCTGCTGCACGTGCTGAACCATGCGATGTTCAAGGGATTGTTGTTCATGTCGGCCGGGGCGGTGATCCACAGCGCGGGGACGGGGCAGATCGATCGGCTGGGAGGGCTGGCCAAGCGTATGCCGATCAACGCGGCGTTGTTCCTGGTGGCGGCGGTGTCGATCTGTGGGCTGCCGCCGTTCAACGGGTTTGTAAGCGAGTGGATGATCTACGGGGGACTGTTCGGCGGAGCTATACGGTGGACCGCGGCCGGGGCCACCGCGGCGGTGGTGGGCTTGGTGGCGCTGGCGGTGATGGGCGGGCTGGCGCTGGCGTGCTTTGCCAAGGCCTTCAGCGTGGTGTTCCTGGGCGAGCCCCGGGAAACGCAGGGCTGGGTGCCTCCGGTGCCGCGGATGATGGCGAGTGGCATGGTGATCCCGGCGATCTTGTGCGTGGGGATCGGCGTGTTGCCGGTGCTGGTGGTTCCGCTGCTGGCGACGGCAGCGGAAACGGTGGTGGCGATGCCGATGCGGCAATTTGGGGAGTCGCTGGAACGGGGGATGCAACTGGCGGCGGTGTTGACGGCGTTTGCGGCGGTGTTTGGCGTCATGGTGGGGGCGCTGGTGCTGATTCGGCGGAAGGCGGGGGCACCGGCGATGATGGCATCGGCTCCCTCGCTGATGGAAGGGCCCAAGGGGACGTGGGGATGCGGGTTTGCGTTCCCGACGGCGCGGATTCAATACACGGCGTCGTCGTTTGCGTGGTCGCTGGTGACGAATTTCCGCCGGCTGTTGTGGCCGGAGGTGCATTACACCCGGCCGGTGGGGTATTTCCCGGCAGCCGGTGAGTTGGCGACGCACACGCCGGATGTGGCGGAGCATGATGTCTTCGCCCCGATCTTTCGCGGGGTGGCTCGCCTGGTGCAAATGCTGAAGACGCTGTCGTGGGATGGGGAAGTGGCCGAGCCGATCGAGAGACATGGGCGGGTGGGGCCGTTCCGAGCGGTGTTTGAAGGGTTTCTGGCGGCGATGCGGCGGGGAAACATCCAGGTGCGTTTGATGTACATCGTCCTGACTTTGCTGGTGGTGTTTGCGGCGGAATTCACGATCGCCCAGCGGTCGGGGAATCACAAGACCGATGACAGAACGCAAAAGGTGGAAGATAGGCGTATGAGCAGTGAAGTCATCCCTTCGGCCGTGGCCGGTGAAAAGGGACATGCGGTTGTGGAAAGGAGCAGGCCGTGATCGTGCTGCGGATTCTGCTGACGCTGATCGAGGTTGCGGTGGTGCTGGCGCTGCCGCCGTTCTTGATCAGTGTGATTTTGAAGACCAAGGCCTGGTTCGGCGGACGCAACGGACCGCCGTGGCTGCAGACGTATGGCGAACTGTATAAGCTGATCCAGAAGGGGTCGGTCTACAGCCAGACGACGACGTGGGTGTTTCGCGCAGGCCCGATCGTGAGCCTGGCGGCGCTGCTGACGGCGGCGACGCTGATCCCGGTGTTGTCGGGGTGGTCGTGGCTGGTGGGTTTCCAGGGGGATTTGATCCTCGTGGCGTATCTATTTGCCCTGGGGCGCATGTTTACGGTCCTAGCGGCGATGGATACGGGCAGCAGTTTCGAGGGGATGGGTGCGGCCCGCGAGGTGACGTTCGGGATGATGAGCGAGCCGGCGCTGTTCTTGTCGCTGGCGGTGATGGCGATCGCGACCAAGAGCATCAGCTTGAGCCAGATGTTCGGGGCGGGCATGTGGGCGGCATGGAGCAGCGTGGGGCCGGCGCTGTTGCTGGTGGTGGGGGCGCTCCTAGTGGTGCTGCTCACGGAATGCTGCCGGATACCGGTGGATGACCCGGCGACGCACC
>JBLNDH010000540.1:0-2504 GCA_050261455.1 Bacillota bacterium | reverse complement strand
CCGGAATCCGCGATCCGCACCAGGCAGTCTCGACCGTCCGCACCCTATTTCACCTTCCACTCCAGGATCCCTGCCGACCAATTCGGCTGAAGCGTCACCTCCAGACGCAGAGCACTCGTCTCAACCGGCTTGAACGTGAGCTGGTTGTAGCGATTCTTCTCCACGCCATACGCATCTTTGGCATCGACCGGCGTCCACTCCTGGCCATTCTGGTATAGGACCCGCCACGACGCAGGCACCCGGCACTCGCCGCGGCCGGTGTCGTCAAACCAGTAGACCTCGACCTCGGAGACCGTCATCGGTTTGGCAAAGGTGTACTCCACCCATTCCACCGTGCCCTTCTTTGGCCACCAGTGAAAGAAGGAGTTCGACTCATCGCCGGAGGACTTCGGCTCCGCCTGATCGTTGATTGTGCGCGGATTCTGGCCACCAGAGGCTCTCACTTTGCTCATCGACGCAATTGTCGGACGAGCCAGCGGCACCGCTGCGTTTTCGGTGTTCGGGATCCAGACCATCATCTCGCCCCGGCCACGGTTCGCCCAGGCGTAATACGGAATGGCCGTGAATTCCTGCTCTTTTCCGGTCACTTTATCCTGCTCATCCCGAGCCAAAGCGACCGCCTTGCCCCTGATCGCCATGATGCCACCCAGCAGATCCGGCTTGAACTCTGCCGATAGCGCTGCGCTATCGGGGAGCATCAGGTTGCGCACATGCCCATCAGGATTATCCGGCCACTCAACACAATACACGATTGGCCCACGCTGCAATGCGACCCGACCGCGATCTGCTTCAACCTGCCCATGGGCAACAACGCGCCGGACCGGCATCGGCAACGAGAGCTCAATCACATCGCCTTGTTTCCAATCCCGGTCCAGGCTGACGTACCCCTGCTTCAACTCCATCGAGACCGCTTCCCCGTTGACCTTCAGCGTCGGCTGCTCCTTGATCTCATCAGCAAACCGATACAGATCGCTGGGGACCGGCTCATTGCGGGCCCAGCCGGGAATGCGCACGTTGATCGTGAATCTTCCATTGGCATCGGGATCCACAATCATCTTCACGGCCCCATCCCAGGGATAGCGGGTCTGTTGAGCCACCTTCACCTTGCGGCCATTGTCCAAGGCAATCTCGGCTGTGCTGCTGACGAACAGATTGATATACAGCGCGTCGCCGCGTTGGGCATAGACGTATCCTGGCACCGACGCGATGAAGCGTGTGATATTCCCCGGACAGCATGCGCACCCGAACCACGGGCTGCGCTGGTGCTGCCCCTTCGATTCGAGCGGATTGGGATAGAAGAATCCTTTGCCATCCAGCGACACGCCAGAGATCAAGCCGTTGTACAGCGTCCGTTCCATCACGTCGATGTACTTGGCATCTGCGTGCAACAGGAACAGGCGGTGGTTCCAGTAGTCGTTGCCGATGGCGGCGCAGGTCTCGTTATAAGCGCTCATGTTCGGCAGTTCGTAGTTCCGGCCGAAGGCTTCGCCGGCACCGGTGGCGCCGATCCCGCCGGTGATGTACAGCTTCTTCCCGACGACATTCTCCCAGATTCGATCGATCGCATTGACATACGAAACATCACCGGTCAAAGCGGCCACATCCGCCATCCCCGAGTACATATAGGTGGCGCGTACCGCGTGGCCTACCGCCTCGGTCTGCTCCACCACCTTCCTATGCGACTGGTTGTATTCGCTCCCGACGCCTTTCGCACCTTCCGGCCCACGCTCATCCAGGAGGAACTTGGCTAGCTTGAGATAACGCTCATCGCCACTCATGCGATACAGCTTCGCCAGCCCCATTTCGGTGATCTGATGACCCGGCCAGATCGATCGTTTCCCGGGGCCGAAGGTCTTGTCCAACAGGTCCGCCGTCTTCAAGGCGATGTCCAGGAGCGATCGTTTTCCCGTCGCTTGGTAATACGCCACGGCCGCCTCATACAGATGGCCCAGGTTGTACAACTCGTGGCTGCCCGCCTTCTCCTGCACCCATCGCTCCTTGCCTGCCCAGGCATGGGGTTTAGCCGGGTCAATTGTGCGGGCCGTGTACAGGTACCCATCCTTCTCCTGCGCCGCAGCGATCTTCGGAATCAGGCCATCGACATAAGCTTCCAACTTCGGATCGGGATGGACACTCAGCGTATAAGCAGCTCCTTCGATCACCTTGTACACATCCGTATCATCGAACGGAAATCCGGGGATCGTCTTGTTCTTGATCGCTTCGCCCCGCAGCGCCGCCGCAGCCTGCTCGAAGTTGCGCATCCGCCCCGATTCTTCGCACTTCTCAAAAGCGAACGGGATGGTCACCGTCCGATTGATCTCGATGCGCGGCTTCCAGAAGACATCATCGAAATGCACGGCCGTGAACGGCACCGGCTTGACCGGATAATCGCGCGTCACGTTCCCGGCCGCAGTCTGGTCCGCCTGAGCCGCCACTACCCACATCGCCAGCACAACTCCGCACACGACGATTCGTATCGCCTTCATGACGGTTCCTCCTTCATT
>JBLNDH010000539.1:0-6207 GCA_050261455.1 Bacillota bacterium | reverse complement strand
TATCCGAATGTGTCCAATCCCAAGCGAAAGGGAGGGACACGCGGGGAACCCAGGGATAAATCTCTGGGCTTGGGTGGCGTCGAGCACTTTTATCGGTTCCGCCAGCAATCATTTGGACACCGGACGAAGGACGACCTTCATGGTGTTTTGCTGGCCTGGCGTCAGTTTTACCGGGAGGTCATAGCCGCCATCCAAGGTGAAGCCGTCGGCGGTAACCATCAGGGCATACCGGCGATCGACGGAGAGCTTGGGCAGGAGACAGTGGCCTTCGGCGTCGGTGACGCCGATCGGATCGGAAGGACGCATGCCGCCTCCGCTGTCCTCCCAGAACGTCATCCATAGACGAGCCCCCTTGATGGCCTTGCCAGTCGTGTCCTCGACCGCCACAAGCAGAGTCGGGGTGACATCCTTTTGCAGCCGCAATGTCAGGTTATCTTCCTGGCCACGGGTCACCACTGGCTCGACGGTGCCGAGCTGGCCATTGCTTGCCCGCAGGCGTGAGCCCGCAGCGAGAGTGGGGAAGCGAAAACGGCCTTCCTGATCCGTGCGAGCCACACGTACATAGTCGGGGTAGTAGGAACCCTCCCGCACCGGCTGGGCTGTCACGACTGCGCCGGCGACGGGATTGTTTTCGGCATCGATTACGCGGCCCGCAACCGGCGGCGAGGGATCCCGCGGCAGCTCAAGCGTCATTGTTATCGTCTGTCCTTCGTCCACCTGAGCCTCCCGCGTCTCCAGCCAGCCCAGGTATCCTTCTGGTGGGCGGGCGGCTATGCGCAGGTTTCGCTTGCCTGGGGGAAGGCGGAACCAGAAGCTGCCGTCTGAAGCGGTTGTGGTTATCTGAAGTCCCGAACGGTTCGAGGATTCGGCGTTGATCTGGATATTGGGGACGCCTTGGCGGGTGTCTTTCAGGACAACCCTCCCGGTGATCACGCCGCCTTTGATGAGTTGAAAATGTATGTTCTCTCTCTGTTCGCCTTCTGTAATTCTCAGTTCTGCAATCGGGGCGGCAGTCCAGGACTTTGCCAACTCGGGTTCAGGGAATACTCGCACGCCGTATGTTGTGGCGGAGAGTTGCTTGATGTGATACTCGCCCTGATCGTTCGTGACCGCCTGGCCAAACCCCAGAGGCGATCGTACGTCGGACCCGGCGGAAACAAGCACGCCCGCAACAGGCTTATTGGTGTCGCCGAAAACCACGCGACCCTTGATGGAGGCGGCGCGTTTTAGCCGAATGGGTGCTGCTGTGGCGGTTGCTTCATTACCGATCGGAACGCGATTCTCATAACTGAGTTGGGCGAAGCGATCGTCTTCGATGTTCAATGTGACGACTGATTCGCGTGGCATGCTGCGTAGCGTGCATACGCCGTCGGCATCGGTTCGTTGGGCTAAGCGATCTTGGACATCCTGTGGGACTGACAGGGTCCACCAGCCTAAATCCGGCCAATTGCGGTCCCGGACGAAATTCGGCACGACTTTCAGGCCAGCGACGGGTTTGCCATCGGGGCCGATGAATGGCACATGCAGTTGCGCCTCGGGCTTCATGCGAATTGGAGAGACGCGAACCGCGTCGGTCGTCGAGGCTGCATCTTGCTTGGCGATCTGAGCGGAGTTGATTGCGTAGCCTTGGGCCTCGATCACGAGCTGGGTGAGACCGTCGCGGAGGTCCACGGGTTCGGGGGATTCGAGGCGGAATGATCCGTCGGGTTGGGTGAGGACGCTGGCGTTGGTCCTGCGGAGGAGGGGGCGTACTCTTTCGATGCTGGCAGGGAGAATTAGGGAGACGCGGGCGCTAGCAATCGGGGTGCCGGTGGTCGTTGTGATGGTTCCGACGAATGTCGGGCAGGTTATGTCGGCGGTGGGTTGGGTTGTTGGGGTGGCGCTGGCGTGTGACAGACGCAGGGCGGCGGCCAGGGAGAGCAGAGTGATCAGGGCTAAGGCGCCGGCGGGCCACCAGGGGGCGCGGTGATCGGCGGGGGGGAGGGCCAGCAGGCGGCGGATGCGGGGGAGGAGCGGGGCGCCGGTGGCGGCGGGGGCGAGAGTGGGGGGGAGCACGCGAAGTTCCTCGAGGGTTGTCAGGGCGCGGGCGTAGAGCAGGGGGTTGCCGCAGGCGTCGGCGGCGATGTCGTCGCAGCAATGCTCACGCTCGATGCGGATCTGGCGGGATACCCACCATACGGCGGGGTGATAGAAGAGGAGGGCTTCTATCGCGTTTTGCAGGAGATTGACCAGGTAGTCGTGCCGGCGGATGTGGGCCAGTTCATGGGCGAGGATGGCCTCGAGTTGCTGAGGAGAGAGGCCGCTGAGCACGGCGGTGGGAATGAGGATGACGGGCTCGATCCAGCCGAGGGTGCAGGGGACATCGATCCGAGCGGCGGCGAGAAGTCTTATGGGTTGGCAGATTCGCAGTTGCTGAGATAAGGCAAGCAGGCGAGCGGCCCACTCGCTGGGCGGGGGGGCTGCCTGGTGCTTGAGGGTCTGCAGTTGTGTCCATCCACCCACCAGACGTACGGAGAGGACCAAGACGCCTAGAAGCCAGCCGGTTACTAACCAGGGTAACGCCGGGCGGAGGCGGTTCTGCAGCGAGATGGCGGACAGAGGAGGGTTGAAGTGGTAGGGGGGCTGGGGGGATGGTGGGGCGGTGACGGGGTGAGATGGGACTTCTTTGGATGGCAGGGCTGCCGGCGATGCTGCAATCTGGGGTTTGATGGGGGCGGGCGCTGAGCGATGGACGAGGAAGAGGAATGTCCCGATGGGCAGAGCCGCCAGGGTGAGCAGGGCCAGGCAGGCGGCGAGGTATCGGGCGAGGGCGGAAGATCGACGCAGCAGGGTGAGGAGGATCGCCAGCACGAGGGCGACGGCGGCGCCTTGCCAGAGGAAGTGCACGAGAGCCCAGCCGAGGGATTCGACGGCGGTCTGATCGAACGATTGCTGCATGAGGCGAATCATGATTGGCCCTCCATTTGATCGAGAAGCGAGCGGATCTGTGCCAGTTCGTCGGGAGATCTTTTCTTGGCGGTCAGGGCCTGCATGACCAGCTTCTTGGCAGAGCCGCCGAAAGCTCGGTCCAGCAGGTCGCGGACGAGTTGGCGCTGGGTTTGTTCTTCGCCGATGGCGCTGCGGTATATGTGGGATCGCTGCTTTTCATCGCGCAGGACGAGGCCCTTTTCGGTCATGATCTGGAGCATCTTCAAGACGGTGGTGTAGCCGACGGACCGGGCGGAGGGGAGGGAATCGTGGATTTGGCGGACTGTGGCCGGGCCATGCTCCCAGAGTACGCGAAGGATTGCCAGTTCGGCTTCGGTCGGCTTGGGGATCTTGGGCTGTCGCATCATGCCACCCTTTCTGTGAAGGCTGTCGGGAGGCATTATGTACGAAGATTGTCGTACTGTCTACGATAAAATTCGTATATTATGAAAAAATTTCGCTATGCGGGTCTACGGGCTTTATTGCGGTGTTATTTGCCGGGGAGGACGATGGTTTGACCTTCTTTGGCAAGGGCAGTGTTGGGGAAGATCTGGCGGGCGGCGGCGAGGGAGGCTTCGCGCTGGGAGGTGGGGAGGTGGATCAGGATGAGCTGTTTGACGCCGGCTTCGCGGGCGGTTCGGGCGGCGTCGATGGCGCGGGAATGGCCGGGCCACATCTTGTCATCGGAGGTTGAGGAACTGATGGAGGCTTCGTGGATCAGGATGTCGGCGTTTTGCGCCAGTTTGGCCAGGGCGGGGTTGGGGGCGGTGTCGCCGCTGAAGGCGATGACGACGTTGGTGGCTTTGTCGGTGAAGCGGACGCAGAAGCCGGTGACCTGATGGCGGGATTTGATGGTTTCCAGGCGGAAGGCGGGGGTTTCGTAGGTGGCGCCGGGGGCCAGGGGATGGAGCTCGATGGCGGGCCAGACGGTGGGGAAGCGATCGGCTTGGAGGAAGCGGCGGCTCAGGTCCACGATGATGGGGAGATCATCGGTTGGGCCGACGATTTGGAGTGGGGGTTGGTTTTCGAGTTTGCGCATGGAACGGAGGAAGAGCAGGCCGGGGAGGCCGATGTAGTGGTCGTGATGGCAATGGGTGAAGAAGAGGGTTTCGATTTTGGCGGGGTCGTAACCGGAGCGTTGCATGTTGAGGCCGGCGTTGAAGCCGCAGTCGATGAGGAGATTGTCGTTGATGATGAAGCTGGCGGTGTCCTGGTCCGGGCCGGGGTTGGCGGAGGCACTGCCGAGGAAAGTCAGGCGGGTTTCGCGGGCGGGTTTGTCCTGGGGGGTGGCGGCGTGGGTCAGAAGGGCCCAGGTGAGGGCGAGGGTTGTGGTGAGAATTTGACGCCGGGTCATGGGGCCTCCTGTTGGGTTGTACGGATGAGCTGATCTACGATACACGGAGGATACGCCGGGGGCCATCTTCGGGTACACGGGGAGCCAGGGGCGTAATGCGTAAGGGGGGCTTGGCTGGGAGAGCGACGAAGCGACAGAGCGACGAAGGGAAGAAGAGGAAAAAGCAGGGGTGACGCGGCTGTTGGAATAAGAGGGCATGGGCGGAGCCGCCCATGCCACGATCGCGCACGGGCAAGATGCCCGTGCTACGTTTCGGAAACTGCTGTAGGACGATCCACACACCCATAAGCAATGCCTCCCTATACACGGGGGTGTTGCGCTAAAGAGGGGTTTCTGGGCGCAAGGGACTTGGGGGGAGGTAGGGTTTTCCAGGGGAAATCGAGAAAAGGTTCTTGGCCAGAGCGTAGCGCGTCCATGGTGGGCGGAGCCCACCATGCAGCGATGACAGTCGCAGGAAGACGTTTCCATGCAACGTCGTGTAGAGCGCACCCTGCGAAACGTCGGAACAACCGGTCCGCGAAACCGCAAGCGTATATTGGAGTCGGATGGCGAGTGTGGGTTGCGACGTTTAATTGACAGTGGTAAATGGAAGGTTGGCAATTATAAGAGAAAGAGAGCGGAGGGGCCGATGGATAAATCCGTGGGCTTGTAGGGTGCGGGGGTTGGGAGGGGAGCGGGGAGCTATGGCATTCGGTTGCTGGGAATGTGACGAAGGCCGGGGTTTGTGTGCATGGGATTTGCGGCATTCGCGGGTCTGACAGCGAGAAGGGAGTCCTATGCAAAGCATGTGGCGGCATTTGCAAGGGGGGTGGCTGGTGGTGGTTGTGCCAGTGCTTCTGCTTGGAGGGTGTAAGCAGGCTGCGAAGGAGGTTTCAAAAGAAGCGGTTCAGGCGGCCCCAAGCGGCATAGAGGCGAGCCTGAAGAGCCTTTCGGATTCGAAGAATCAACAGCAGTTGGAAGAGTTGGCGAGCATGCCGGCTGTTCAGCACTTGGCCGAGGGCATGGGACGCGGCATCGGTGAGGGTATGGTGGCTGGCGTGACTGGAACTGCAGGAACGTCACCCCCGCAGACACTTCCGGCAACCAGGCCTACAGTGCAGGGACAGGAGACCGATGTTGCGGGAAGTGCCGGTGGAGGAGCGACGACACAACCGGCCGAGGCGGACCTAAACAAGGCGGCGGCAGCGATAGCGAGATCGGCGGTACAGGAAGCAATGAAGGCGGGATTGGGGCCTGAAGCCCAGGGCATGGCGAGGCAGATGGCCACTCAGAGCGGTGGGGCAACGATGCGTGGAGTGGCTGAGGGGGCCAGGGAGGATCTGGGGCCGGCGGTCAATCAGGTAATTCGGGAGCAACTGGGGCCGGCGCTGGCCGCGTCGATGAGAGAGGAGTTGGGGCCGGCGCTGGGGCAGGTTCTGCGCGAGCAGGTTGCGCCGGGGATGCGGCAGGTGATGCACGATGCGGTGCATGGGGCGGTGGAAGGTGCAGGCAAGCCTTCGCGGCCTGTGGTGGGTGAAGCGACGGCCCGAGAGGTTTCAAAAGGGGCGGCGTTAGGTATCGGGGACGCGATGGTTGAGATGGGAGTTGCGGATCCGGCGAGAGAGATCAATGGCAATATCACCAAGGTGATGTGGGTGGCAGTGGGTCTGCTGGCCGTGGGAGGGCTGGTCATGATTGGCCTGATCGTGGCGGTGTTTGTACTGGCACTGGTGGTGTGGCGGAGCCGCGGAGCGGATGTGCGGCCGACGGGGGGAAGGTGACGGCATTGGGAAAGGACGAGGGCGGGCGGAAGGGGGCACCTGCGAGCGCAGGGATCAAGCGGAATTCGTAGTGGTTGGGGAAGAGGAGACTACGACTGGGCCCTTCGGGCCACCGCGAAGCGGCAG
>JBLNDH010000538.1:0-13043 GCA_050261455.1 Bacillota bacterium | reverse complement strand
TTACCTGTTACAATCAGGCCATGAGTAACTGGCAGAGCTATGTGGAAGAGGTTGGCAAGTCCGCCCGTCGCGCCTCACGGCAGTTGGCCGAACTGACCGGCGCCACCAAAGTGGCGGCCCTGAAGCGGGTTGCGTCGGCTATCCGCGAACAGAAGGCAAAGCTCATCGAAGCCAACGCCGCCGATGTCCAAGCTGCCCAAAAAGCCGGCCTCGCCGCTAACCTCGTGGAACGCCTCAAGTTGAACGATAAACGCGTTGCCAGCATGGCCGACGCCGTAGACCAGATCGCCGCCCAGGTCGATCCGGTCGGCCAAATCATCGAAGGCTATGTTCGGCCCAATGGCTTGCGCATTCAGAAGATGCGTGTTCCCATCGGCGTGATCCTCTTCATTTACGAAAGCCGCCCCAACGTCACCAGCGATGCCGCCGCCCTCTGCCTCAAGTCCGGCAACGCCATCATCCTCCGCGGCGGCAAGGAAGCCTTCCATTCCAATCAAGCCATCGCCGCCATCATCTCCGCTGCCCTGGCCGATGCTCAGATCGATCCCGCCGCCGTCCAGCTCATCGAATCCACCGATCGGGCCTTGGTGCCGGCGCTACTCAAACTGGATCAATACATCGACGTGGTCATCCCCCGCGGCGGCGAAAGCCTCATCCGCGCCGTCGTCGAGGAATCCCGCATCCCCGTCCTCAAGCACTTCACCGGCAACTGCCACGTCTATGTCGATGCCCACACCGCTTCCATGGAGAAGCAGGTGCGCGATATCTGCATCAACGCTAAGACCGGCTACCCCGGCGGTGCCGTCTGCAACGCCGCCGAAAAGATCCTGTTCCACAAGGATGCCGCCCCACGCTACCTGGCCCAGGTCTGCGAAGACCTGGCCGCCAAAGGGGTTGAGATCCGCGGCGATGAACGCGCCCGAGCCTTGTACCCCAAGGCCATCCCCGCCGATGAGCAGGATTGGCATACCGAATACCTGGCCTTGCGGATCGCCATCAAGGTGGTCGATTCCATGGAACAAGCCATTGACCACATCAACCACTATGGCAGCCACCACACCGATGCCATCGTCACCGAATCGATCGCGGCGGCCGACAAGTTCGTCAAAGCCGTAGATAGTGGCAGCGTCATGGTTAACGCTTCGACGCGTTTCGCCGACGGCGGCGAATATGGCCTCGGCGCCGAGGTGGGCATCAGCACAGACAAACTCCACGCCCGCGGCCCCATGGGTGCCATGGACCTGACGACGTACAAGTGGGTCGTCACCGGCCAGGGACACATCCGGTGACCCAAAAAGGCAATCAGGTTTCCCGCGACCGGTGGCGGTAGGATTGGATCAGATTGTAGAGAGACAGATCCGACCGGGCGACTTCGCATTGCCGGCGGATATTGCCGCCATTGAGAATGAGCCGGCCAAGCCGCATGAGATCCGGGCTCTCGGGATGAAGGGGCAGCCGATTCTTCCTCAGATCGACAGTCAGGCCAAGCTTGAGCCCAACCTGACGCGTGACCTCGACGATACCTCGGTTGTAGTAGCCGTTCGGATAGGCAATCGAATTGGGTTCGATACCGGTCATTTCCAGAAGGGCCTGCTGAGCTTGGACAATCTGCTCGCGGACTTCGTCAAGGGGATAATTCGTGAGCAGGGCATGATCGGCGGTATGGTTGCCGATAACCACATGCCGATTCTGCGCAAACTCGCGAAGCTCGCTCGGCGTGAATGGGCGATCCAAATCGCCTATGGGACGTAGCGCATCGGGCCCAAATCGCTGTTTAACATAGGCTTCGGCGTCGGTCGTCTTCTTCGTCTTCAGTTCATTGATCTCCTGCTCGATCACCGCCAGCGCAACCCCGGCCCGGCAGCGTTCGCGATAGATCACGTCCCACCAGAACGTCTTGTTCTGCTGAACGTGATTGCTGGAGATGAAAACGACCGCAGGGACGTCGTACTGTTCAAGGACCGGAAGGACGCGATGGTTGCTGTAATAGCCATCATCAAAGGCCATCAGGCAATAATGTCCAGCGGGGTTCAGGCCGGCGATTACGTCATTGGGGGAGACAAAGCGATAGCCATGGCGACTGAAGTAATCGACGAACTCCCGGAAATGGCTGATCGTGATCCCCTGTTGGGGATGGACAAGATGCAGGCCAATCTCCGCATCATCGAGGAACAAGCCATGGAAGAGGAAGATCAGCAATGCCTGCCGTTCCGTGAAGACTTGTAGGTAAGTCCTGGAAAGCAGCGAGTCAGCAAAGCGAATGATAGAGGCTATGAGCGCATTGATCATAGAGGTTGGCAAAACACGATAAAGGTATAGACTGGACCACCTCCGTGATTGGAGTCTCTTAAACGCAATTCGCCGCCGAAGTGCCCCTTTTCTATCACGGTTCAAGTGCCAGATAGAGTATCGGCTGGAACCGGGAGGGAACAATAGCACCGGCGGTTAGCAATAGTGGAGGACCGCGTAAAGCTCCTACGGAGCCAGGCCGGGCGACGCCGTCAGGGCCGGCGTAAGAGCAGCCGGGGCAAACCCCCGGCGGAGGGTATTCTCGGTCACGGTACGGGGCCAGAGGAACTGCAGGAGGTAATCGGGACCGCCGGCCTTGGAGCCAATGCCAGACAGCTTGAAGCCCCCAAACGGCTGACGATCGACCAATGCCCCCGTGATCTTCCGATTGATGTACAGGTTGCCCACGCGGAACTCGCGACGGACGCGGGCGATGTTATCGGGCGAACGGGAATAGAGGCCTCCGGTGAGGGCGTAAGAGGTGCCGTTGGCGATGTCCAGGGCTTCGGTGAGATCGTGGGCACGCAGGACGGCCAAGACCGGACCGAAGATCTCCTCCTGGGCGATGGTGGCGGATGGGGGGACGGCCGCGAAGATGTGAGGTGGGATGAAGTAGCCATCGGAAGGGTTTGCCCGTTGCCAGTTGTCAGTTGCCAGAGAATCGGGGTAGACGAGGCGGGATTCCTGTTTGCCGGTTTGGATGTACTCGAGGATGCGGCGATGGGCACGGGCGTCGATGACGGGGCCGATGGAGGCGGCAGGGTCCTCGGCGGGGCCGACGCGAAGGCTGCGGGTGACCTCGATCAGGCGGGCTAGGAAGGTATCGTAAATCGGCTCCAAGATAATGACCCGGGAGCAGGCGGAGCATTTCTGGCCGGCGTAGCCAAAGGCGCTGGCAGCGACGCCACGGACGGCTTCGTCAAGGTCGGCATCTTCATCAATGATGATAGCGTTCTTGCCACCCAGTTCAGTGATGACGCGCTTGATGTGGTCCTGGCCAAGGGGAACGAGGGCGGCATCGCGGGTAAGGGACAGGCCGACGGAACGAGAGCCGGTAAAGGCAATGAGGGAGACGTCGGGGTGATTGGTAAGGATCGGGCCAATCTCTGCGCCGACGCCCGGAAGATAGCTGACGACGCCGGGAGGAAAGCCGGCTTCTTCGAAGACTTCCATGAGCTTGGCGGCGATGACGGGGGACTGGGCGGCGGGCTTCATGATGGCGGGGTTGCCGGCAACCAGGGCAGCGGTGGTCATGCCGCAGAGGATGGCCAAGGGGAAGTTCCAGGGGGCGATGATGACCGCAACACCACGCGGCTCATAGAAACACGCATTCTCCTCGCCGGGGACATCGCGATGCTGGGGTGTAGAGAGGCGGTGCATTTCGCGGGCGTAGTACTCGCAATAGTCGATGGCTTCAGCGACGTCGGCGTCGGCTTCGCGCCATTGCTTGCCACACTCGTAGATTTCCCAGGCGGACAATTCGAAACGGCGCCGGCGGAGGGTGTCGGCGGCACGAAGCAGGAGGCCGGCGCGAACCTGCACGGGCGTGTCGCGCCAAGCGGGAAAGGCACCTTTGGCAACGGCGATGGCGTGGCGGGCATCCTCGGCGGTGGCGCTGGCACAGTGGCCAACGATTTGCGAGGGGTGCGAGGGGTTTATGGAGTCGATGGATGAGGCGGTGGAGATACGCTGGGCATTGATGGCCAGGGGGTAGGTGGCGCCGAGGAGCCCCCCCACCGTCACCAGGGCCGACTGCATGGCGGAGCGGTTGGCGTCGAGGCTGAAATCGGCGAGGGGTTCATTTTGAAAAGGCGTAGAGAGACGATCGACAGGCCCTCGCGGTGAGGGTCGATTCGGTGGAGCGTGAAGGACCTTTTGCTTGATCAGTTCGAGGGGATTCATGAGGAGTTGCTCCATGGGGATGTGCTCGAGGAAGCCGACACGCAGGAAGGAGGTGTTGGAGGTGTTTTCGAGGAGGCGGCGGACGAGGTACGCCATGCCCGGAAGGAGCTGGCCGAAGGGAGTATAGACGCGGATTCGCTGGCCACGGGCAACGAGGGCGGCCTTGAGAGGATCGGCCATGCCGAAGAGCATCTGGAATTCGAGGCTGCGCGGAGGGAGGTGGTGGGCTTCGGCAAGGGCCAGGGCATGGGCGATGCTGCGGACGTTGTGGGAAGCGATGGCGGGGCGAAGCCAATCGTGATGCTCGATAAGGAAAGCGGTCTGGGCTTCGAAATTGGCGTCGGTTTCGGACTTGTCGGTGAAGACGGGAGAGGGCCAATCGTTCTGGGCGGCAATGGTGGTTTCGTAATCCCAATAAGCGCCTTTGACCAGGCGGACCCAGATGGGCGTGCCCCGGCACTGGGTCCACTGGAAGAGCATTTGCAGATCATCGGCAGAGGATCGCAGGTAGGCTTGGATGGCGATGCCGACGTCGGGCCAATCACGGAATTCCGGCTCATCGAGGATCTCCTGGAAGATGCGAAGCGTGAGATCCTTGTAGGCGTACTGCTCCATGTCGATGTTGACGAATACGCCACGCGAGCGAGCCAGGCGGAGAATGGGGCGAAGGCGATCGCGGACGGCATGGCTGGTGGCGATGGGATCGATGGGATCGAACTGGCTGAAAAGGCTGGAGAGTTTGATTGAGACATTGACGCAGGGGAGGGGGCCGAGCGGGTCGCGGTCGATCTGATCGATGCTGGGCCAGGCAGCGACACGGGTGGCGAGGGCATCGATATACTGGAGATAGGCTTGCTGATACTGGAGGGCTTCGGCTTCGGAGAGAACGGCTTCACCGAGCAGATCGATGGTGAAGGTGAGGAGGCGATGGCGAAGGTCGAGGAGCGTGGCGAGAGTCTGTTCCAGATCGGAGCCGGCAATGAAGCGGCGGGCAAGGCGGTGGGCACTGGAGCGGGCGGCCGACGCAAGCATCCCCCCTACCCAGCCATTGTCGGGAATGTGACGAACGGCGGCTTGCAGGGCAACGGGAAGATGTGCCTGTGCCTGGGTGAGGTATTCGCGCAGATGATGGTTGATTTGCGAAGAGGTCTTGAGGGCGGGCAGGACATCAATGAACCGGAAGAGTTGCACCTTGGCAGCTTCGTTGCGCATGCTCAGGGACATGAAGCGATCGTCCAACCATTGGGAGGAGCCGATTCGGGGTTGATCACGGGCGGCGGCAGCAAAGATTTCGCGGCCGATTTCGCGTGTTCGAGACTCTGGATCGGCAAGAAGCATAGCCTACTGATATTTGTAGGTTGGTTGAGGCCGGGCGGGCAACTGGAAATTGCAGGTAGATCAACTTATTTCTTGTTGTTTATTTATTAAAGAGAAGGTGGGTGAGAGAAGAATCGGGGGCCGAGGCCGGCCCAGTTCGACCCGCGGATGAAGGCCGCTCGGCAGTTCACGACTGTTGGAGTACTCGAAACAACAAAGCCCACGGCAATGCCGTGGGCTTTGTGGAAGAATGATTCCTTGGGGTGAGGAGAGCCCAAAGGTCAGTCTTTGGGGGCGTGTTGACTGCCGCCACCACCACCAGCACCTTTGCTGAGGTCACTGGCAGGGCTCGGGCCGCCGCCGAAGGCGCCGCCACTTCGACCATGACGGGGCTCGCCGAATTCCTCCTCAAGTGGAAGACGATTCTTCTGCTCGTTCAAGCGGCCGGCGGCCCGTTCTTTCTTGTCGTCCAATGACGCTCTCCTGTGGCTGTCTCCTGCTTGTCCCATAATTACAACTCCTGTGATAGATAGGTCCGCAGCACAGGCTGCGCAGAGCACTTTCGCCGAGATAAGTATAGGAGGCGAAAGCTACGGCGCGGACGAGAAATCGCGACAAGGCAAGGGGGAACGGTTGGGACCGGCATTGGGGATTTCGGGCCCAGGACGGCCCGGCTCGACTGATGGACGAAGGCCCCTGCGAATCGAGGAGTATTGGGGTTTATAAGCTGGCGATGGCAGCGGTGGTGGCGTGGGTGAGACGGACGAGGTCCTGGGGAGAGAGTTGGATCTGCAGGCCTCGGCGGCCGGCACTGACGTAGATGGTGGGGAAGTTCAAGGCGCTTTGGTCGAGGACGGTGGGCAGGGGCTTGCGGATCCCGAGCGGGCTGATGCCACCGACGATATACCCAGTGGCCCGTTGGGCGGCAGCGGGGGCAGCGAGATCGGCTTTTTTAGCGCCGACGGCGGCGGCCAATGCCTTGACGTTCAAACGAGCCGCGACCGGGACGATCCCAATGGCCAGGCCGACGCCTTCCGCCTGGGTCACCAGGGTTTTGAAGATCTGCTGGGGATCCACGTGCAAAGCGGCCGCCGCCTCCAGGCCGAAGGACTCGGCAGCGGGGTCGTGGTCGTACTCGTGAAGCGTAAACGGGATCTTGGCGCGCTGAGCGGCTTGCACTGCGGGAGTCATAGTGGCGTTATAGCATAGCGTGGGAGGCAAAAAGAGGCACGCAAGCACAAGGCACGCAGGGCGGGAAAAGGGGATCGGGATCAGGGAGACGTACACTGCCTGGAGTCATCGGCAGATTCCCAAGATAACGAAAACAGCGGCGAGTCGGGCTGGCCGATAGCAACAATGGTGTTCATCTGCGCCAGCGGGATGGAATGGGGTCCCGGTTTTGGCGCTGAGTTGTTCTTGTTGTGCACGTTGTGCAAGCGACTTTGAAACTCTGAATAGCCGTTCGCAATTCGGATGAACGCAATCCGAGGCAGGCCGCCGTGCGCGGTTGCGGAGCCAATCCGCGCGGGTCGGATCCGTGGGCAGCTAGCGGATAAGTCGCGACAGCGGAGGAGGAGAGATATGGCGACGCGTGCGAGGCGGCTCTGTCGGGCAATCGTGGAAGCATTGGAAGTCCGGCAGTTGCTCAGCTTCGATGCGGGCAAGGCGGGGGCTATCGAGCACGAAGACTATACGCGGGTCGCCACTGCGGGCATGGACTCGTTCTACCTGGAAAACCGGCGGATCGGGTATTCGGCAGCGAATCTCGACAGCATTCTGGTCAGCACGTCGATGTCACCGGCCGATCCGCAGCCGTATTTCGGGGGATCGCGGTTTCTCTTCAAGCCGGCGGGAACCAACCCGTATCGGATTGGGACGGTGACGTTGAGGAACAGCGAAGCGAGGAACATCCAGGCGGTTTATTACTGGGACAAGTCGCTAGGGCGATTCACGAACGTCCATACGGATGGGGTGTGGTTCGCAAACGTGGTATCGGCGGAGGCGGCCAATGCCAGCATCTTCGTACTGGACAATGTATCAGCCCAGGAGATCGAGGGGCGGGAGGCGTTTCATTACGAGGGGGGATCAGCGCGGCGGATCTACTTCCGGAATACGTATGCCCACAACGAGACCACGTATGGCGGGGCAAGATACTCCATCAAGATCAATCCGGGACAGGTGATTCGGGAATTGATCTTCGAGAACGCCGACTTGAACGCGACGGACACGCAACATCAAATCGACCAGTTGGTCTTTGCGTGGCAGGCGGGGACCCATCCGCAAGACGCGGCGACGTACTTGCCGAGGATCTGGGTGAAGAACGATGGACAGGCGGCGATCACGCGGGATTACGTCATTGGCCAGCTCAAAGCCAGCGGCGTGCCGGAGGCGGTGGCGCAGGACATCGTTCGCGATGGGCTGCCGGAGGATCTGAATCACTGGCGTGACCCGATCAACATCGGTGTGATGCCACGGATTGAGGCGGAGGATTTCGACTACGGGCGAGAGGGGATGGCATATCACGATACGAGCCTGGCGGATGAAAACGGCGGGGAAACGGAGTACCGCGATGATGTGCCTGCCAGCGATGACCTGGCGAAAGTGGACATTCGCCAGGCGAGCGATGTGGACGGCGAGCACGAGGTGACGGCGGTTCGAGCGGGCGAATGGATGACGTACACGATTCGCGTCGCCAGCAGCGGAATGTACCGCGTGGATGCGCGGGTGCAGGCGGGCGCCGGGGGAGGCAGCGGAACATTTGCCATTGAATTCGATGGTCTGGCGACCACGGGGCAGATGGCTGTGCCGGCAGGCGGCGAATGGTCAACACAGAGTGCCAATGTGTTTCTCGCCGCGGGCGTGCATGTGATGCGTGTGGCGGCGCAGACGGCGGATGCCAGCGGATGGAACATCAACTGGATCGAATTGACGAAGACGGGGAATGCGGTGGCAGCTTGGCCAACAGGGTTGAACGCGGTGGCCGAACCCTGGGGGCTGATTCGAAGGGATGGGGGCTGGCCGCGTGTTGCCGAGGCCTGGGGCGGACAGATCAAGCTGTCGTGGAGCGATACACCCGGCGCGGATGCGTATGTGATCGAGCGATCTGCCAGTGGCATCGATGGATGGGTGCAGGTGGGACGAAATGCGGCAGGTCAGACGACCTTCAGCGATACGGGAGTGAAGGGCATTGCCAGCTTGAAGATCGATCAGGGGATTCAGCCGGAGAGCACGTATTACTATCGCATTCGAGCGATCAGCGTGGCAGGGGACCGGGTGTCGGACACTCTGCGTGTGACCACGCCGAAGATCTTGTACACGTCGGCCCCGAGTACCCCGGCTGAGGTGAATGCCGAGTTGTATCCGGTGTCGACGAAGTCAGGGGCGGTGCAACTGACCTGGCAGAACACCTGCGAGACGACCCGGGGCTTCTTCATCGAACGGCGAGTGCTCGGGGAGACCACGTTTACGCGATTCCCACCAGTGGAGGCCGAGGCAGGCATCAACACGTTTGTCGATACCGACACAGCGATGACGGCCGGGACAAACTACGAGTACCGCGTCATCGCATACAACTGGCTGGGGGAATCGGCACCGTCGAGCATCGCACAGATCAGTGTTCCCGTAGATGTCGGTCCGGTGGCGGCCCCGATGGATTTCTCGGCGGTCGCGATGGGCAACGGGTCGGCCAAGCTGACCTGGACGGACAATTCGGACAATGAGGCGGCATTTGAGATTCGCCGGCCGGGCGATGGGACGCTGGTTGCGATGGTGCCGGCGAAAGCGGGAACGGGCCAGACTGTTACGACGAGTCTCACGGGATTGACGATCCCGAACACGTACAGTTTTTTTGTGCGGGCGGTGAATATCGATTACCAGGCGGACTCGGCGAGCGTGGGTTCCGTGTTCGTGGCAGGGCAACCCACGCCGGGCGTGGGCGTGACGGATCTGACGGCGTTTGCGGTTGGCAACGGCAGCAGTCGCGGGATCGAGATCTGGTGGGTAGCGGCAGGCGATGAGATTGCCAATGATGTGGCGGCATACAAAGTCGAGCGATCCGTGGATGGGACATCGTGGATCGAGATAGGGACCATGCCGGCGGGCAACAAGGCTCAATACAGCTTCGAGGATGCGGGGCTGGCTGGCGCAACGCGGTATTACTACCGGGTGAAGGCCTACAACCGCAGCGGCGGCACATCGCGAGGGGAATTGTCCACGGTGGTGCAAGTGAGCACCAGCTCATTCAGCAGAATCTCCGGACCATGGGGCGAGGCCCCAGTCATTGAGGTGGAAGGTTTCGATTATGGAGGCGAGGGGGCGGCTTACCACGATGTTTCCGACGGCAATGGCGGGGGATGGGTCTATCGAACCAAGCCGGATGGGAACGGGGGTTGGACCGCGGATCCCTTTGATACGGGCGTCGATATTGCGACGGATGGATCGGATGTTTTCGTGACGGATACGCAGGCCGGAGAATGGCTGCAATACACGACGAGCGTGCCGCGAAGCGGGATATACAAGCTGCAGATCCGCACTCGGCTGGGTGCGGGTGGAATATTCCATGTGGAGATTGATGGGATCGATCAAACGGGGCCTTTGAGCGGAGACAACTCAGCTGACTGGCAGGTGCTCACGGCGGCGAGCATTGTCCTGCATGGCGGCGAGCACGTAGTGCGTCTGGTGATGGATGACAACAGCGAAGGCGGCCAAGTTGGCGATTTCGACTGGATGCAGTTCGTTGAGCAAGTGGGTTTGCACGCGGAAACGGGCTCCCTTGTGATCCATGAGGATGCGAATGTGCTGCTGACGCCGGGCGATGGCCAGGCAATTCTGGTCGGTGAGGCCTCGGGAGCGGGAAAGCTGGGGCTGGGACGTGATCAGTTCAAGACAATCGAGTTGAATGGCGGCCAGATGAGATTGACGGTGGATCTCGGCAGTGTCGCAGGGGCACAGATGGCCGTTAAGGTGAATGGAGGAAAGTTGGCCCTTGCGGCAACGCAGCACTTGGCGAGCCTGAGCATTGGCGGGAGGGGCGAGGTGGTGGTTGAAGGCGGCGGGAACAAGGTGCTGGTGACGGATGCACTCCGCATTGCCAAAGATGATCGGGGCGTCTACCAAGGCCGGCTGGACCTGACCAACAATTCCATGCTCATCCGGAGCGACAGCCAACGCCGACTCAGAGTATTGAGCGTCGTGAATGGCATGATCCGAAGTAGCCTGAACTCAGGCACACAGCGCTGGATGGGAACGGGCCTGGGCAGCAGCATTGCGGCGGCTTCAGGATCGAAAGGTCTGGGGGCCATGCTGGACGCCGACGGCAGCAGCGTCCGGGTGAAATTCACGTGGTGCGGCGATGCCAATCTGGATGGAATTGTGGATGGAAACGACTATGGAAAGATCGATGAAGGGTTCATCGCCCGGCGCCATCGATACGAAAATGGCGATTTCAACTATGACGGCGTGATCGATGCGGATGATTATTTTCAGATCGATACGGCGTTCATTGTTTCGGGAGGTAGACCGGCGGCAAGCGTACAGGCGGGACCAGAGAGGGGAGCGGGACTGGCCATGATGGCGTCAAATCCATCGAACCAGCCGAACTGGCCGATTCGGCGAGAGGATCTTGAGGCTCTGTTGGCTTGAGCTTCTCCTCAAGTGGACAGGTAACCGCGCAAAGCCCGTAGACTTGAGCGTAACGCCAGGCGGAGGGGTAGTGGCTTTGATGCGCAAACCCCGGTGGGCGATGGGTTCAGCGTCAAATCCATAGGCGTTCGTGGGGCATTCCCTTCGTAGAGCTTAGCCAGCGGAAAGTGCACGTTTGATCTGCTAAGATAAAGGTCTATGGCAACGCTGAGCTACCGGACTGCAGGTGAATCGCACGGGAAGGCGCTGATTGCGCTGGTCGAGGGAATGCCGGCTGGAGTGCCGGTGGATACTCAGGCCATCAATGAGGAATTGAGGCGGCGTCAGGGAGGATATGGACGCGGCGGCCGGCAGAAGATCGAAACCGACACAGCCGAGATTCTGTCGGGTGTTCGACGTGGGCATTCGATCGGTTCGCCGATCACGCTGGAAGTCGTGAATCGCGATTCCCGTCTGGATGATGCTCCGCCGGTGTACCAACCCAGGCCGGGGCACGCGGATCTGGCAGGGTCGCTCAAATGGCTGACCACCGACTGCCGGGAGGTGCTCGAGCGGGCCAGTGCACGGGAGACGGCGGCGCGCGTGGCGGCCGGGGCGTTGGCCAAGTGCCTGCTGCGGGAGTTTGGGATCGAGGTCTTTGGATATGTGGTGTCGATCGGATCCGTCGTGGGCCAGTTGGACTGGTCGATCGGGATCGAGGAGTTGAAGAAGAAACGCGATGCGGGGGATCTGTTCAGGGATTGGGTCGCCTGCCCGGATGAAACAGCGGCGGAGCGGATGCGCGAAGCCATTCGCCAGGCCAAAATTGACGGCGATACGCTGGGCGGCGTGATCGAGACGATTGTCTTCGGGTGCCCGCCGGGGTTGGGGACGAGCGTGCAATATGATCAGCGGCTGGACGCGCGGCTGGCGATGGCGGTGATGGGAATCCAGGCATTCAAGGCGGTGGAGATTGGCCTGGGCAAAGAGGCGGCACTGTTACCAGGTTCAAAAGTGCACGACGAAATTGGATACGATCCAGCGCAAAAAGATCAGACGACGCTGGGATTCACGCGTAAGACAAACAATGCCGGCGGACTGGAGGGTGGGATTACCAATGGCCAGCCGGTGATCGTGCGCGGGGCGATGAAGCCGATCAGCACGTTGATGAAGGCATTGGAAAGCGTGGATTTGAACACGAAAGCCGCGACCAAGGCAGCCTACGAGCGATCGGATGTCTGTGCGGTGCCGGCGGCGTGCGTGGTGATGGAAAGCGTCGTGGCGTTTGAAATTGCACGGGCGATGGTCGAGAAGTTCGGCGGGGATTCGCTGGTAGAAATGAAAGCGAACTACGAAAGCTACATGATGATGGCGAGAAAGCTGCCGTTGTAGGGAAAAGGATCGGGCCGAGGACGGCCCGGCTCGATTTGCGGACGAACGACACTCGACAGAATAACCGGTCCGCTGAAGCAGACCCTACGGTCTTGAGTCGCTTATGAAAGAGCTTGAGACACTGGCAGAGGGGCGGTTTTTGCGGCTGGTCAAAAGCGGCACGTGGGAATTCGTGCAGCGGAAAAACATCACGGGCATCGTTGGGATCGTAGCGGTGACGGAGGATCGGAAGCTGATCCTGGTGGAGCAGTATCGGCCGCCCGTGGATAAGCGGGTGATCGAGATTCCGGCGGGGTTGGTGGGAGATGTGGCAGGAAAGGAGAGCGAGCTCCTGGTCGAGGCGGCCAAGCGTGAGTTGGAGGAGGAGACGGGGTATCAGGCTCGAGAAATCGTGCCCTTGGCCGTTGGGACGGCGTCGGCGGGGATGAGTGACGAGGTGATTACGCTGCTGAAGGCCAATGGGCTGACGCGTGTCGGGAATGGGGGCGGCGATGGCAGCGAACAGATCGTGGTGCATGAGGTAC
>JBLNDH010000537.1:0-11728 GCA_050261455.1 Bacillota bacterium | reverse complement strand
TGCCAGTCGCCGGCTTCGAAGAGAATGCTGTCGAGAAGCTCCGAGTCATTGGCGCGTTCGGCGGCCCATCGGGCGTTGGGCAGATCCCCCTTGGCGCGATAGAGGTAGGTGAGGATCTTGGCATCCTTGGGGGAACGGTTGGCTTCGACTTGAGTGCGGAATCGGGTGATCTGGCGATCGATTCGGCCACGAAGCAGATGGTAGGTGGCGTAGGAACGGGCGGCGGCGTCGGAACCATCGGCCAAGGCGATGTCGAGGAACTGTTCGGCGGCGGCGAAATCGCCATCGGCCAGGAAGGGATGAACCACGCCCAGAGCCCGGCTGGAAAGTTCATTGGAAAGTGACGCTCGCAGGACCGGTTCGGTTTCGGTGGCCAGGAGGCGTGCCACGATGGGGTAAGCCGAGGGTCCCAATTGCAACAGACCGCTGAATGCCGCTCGCTTCTCCTGGGGTTGGCCGCGGCGGTAGGCGTGTGCCAGTTCGACCATGCGGGGCGGGGCGTCGGGGCGGATGCCGATGCGCAGGTCGGCGAGGATCTCGCGGGCGCGGGCGGCAACTTCCGGATCGCCACTTTGGGCGGCTTGGGTGAGTGCGGGCTCGGCGGCTTGACCGGCGGACCAGAGCAATCGCGAGGCGGTTTGACGCGCCTGATAGTTGGGATCGCCGAGCTGCACGATGGCCGAGGCGATCTGGTTATTGTCGATGGGCAGGGTTGTGGGAACCGCGGCGGCGCTGAGCATGGAACAGGCAAAGCACCCGGGGAGGAGGCGGCGGATTAGGACATGCATGTTCATCACCGTGCAAGGACACCCTTTGGGTCGGTTATCAACTTTACGTTCCCGTGAGGCGGGTCGCAATGAGGTGGCAGGAGCTGCATCGAAATCGGGGGGAGAGCCGGGTCGTCGCTGCGCTCCCAACCCGGCGTGGCAGTGCTCGAATCGTGTCAGGACAAATGGTTCCTGTGGCGGTGGCAAGGGGGCATGCCCAACTGGCTCATTTATAGGTTGCCAGTTGCCGAATTCTTTGGGTGGCAGTGGGGCGGGAGAATCGGGTTTGCCGGGGGTAGGTCAATTGTCGGATCAGGGAGACGGTTCCTGCGGCGGCGACGGCAAGCAGGGCTCGTTTGAGCAGGGGGTGGAACTCGAAGACGCGGGTGTAGAAGCTGGTGGAATGGGCCTTGGAGCCGAAACGACCTCGGCTGTCGTTGGGGCCGGTGGGGTTGAAGAGATTGTCATGTCGGTCGTTGGTCGTGCCGGTGAGTTGCTGCTTGAACGCTCGTCCGCCTTGCACCATGTAACGATCGAGCAGGCCAGCGCCGATGTTTTCGAGCATGCTGATCAGTTTGCCGGAGGCTCCTACGAAGATTTCGCGGCGGGGGTGCTTGGCGGCAAAAACGATCGCCCGGGCGACAGTTCGCGGATCGTAGATGGGCGGGATTGGGGCTGGGTGCTGGCCGGTGCGCGAACGGGCATGATCGAAGAAGGGGGTGTTGATCGACGAGGGGAGGATGAGGGTGACGTTGATGTTGCTTTTGTCGTGCTGCAACTCCAATCGCAATGCTTCGGTGAAGCCCTTCAGGCCATGCTTGGCCGTGGCGTAAATGCCCTGCAGGGGAACGCTGCGTTCGGAAAGACCGGAGCCGATGTTGATGATCGTGCCGCCGCCCGATCGCTTCAGGTGGGGGATGGCGGCTTTGCAGCCGTGAATAGGTCCCAGAAGATCGACAGCGATGATGCGATGGATTTCGTCGATTTCCATCTGTTCTATGGTGGCGAATTCGCTGACGGCAGCGTTGTTAACCCAGGTATCGATCCGGCCGAAACGATGGACGGCCTCCTGAGCCAAATGCGTGACCTGGGGCCAATCGGATACATCGGTAACGACAACATGAGCCCGGCCGCCTGATTGATGGACCTGCTCGGCGACCTCCTTTAAGGCCATATCATTGCGTGCCGCGAGAACGACGGCCGAGCCATTTCGGGCAAACTCAAGAGCAGTCTCCCGGCCGATGCCGGAAGAGGCGCCGGTGATAACGACGATCTGTTCGGGTAAGGGTCGGGGCATGTGGGCTCCTTGTTCTGCCGATGCCGAGGGGAGAGCAAATGCCGTACGAGGCCAGCGAGGGGGTTTGCAGGGTCTGCTGCAAAAAAGATGGGCATGATTGCATGTCGGCGGCTTTATCCGCCGCAGTGCTGACGGTAAGCTTGCCCGGGTGTCGTTATCCGCTATGACCAACGGTATTATCCCCGCCGCGGCCAAAGCTCGTAAAACGCCCGTCATTGGGCATCTGGCGGCGATCGATCTCAAATCGCTGCACCCTGGCGCGACCTTTCTACGCATCTTCGGAACCAACTACATTCATCTGATTCCTGAGGGCGAGGGGGATCTGTATATCACCGAACATGGGCTGCCGTTTATCGACCAGCTGATGCCGGAGAACTGGTACGAGGAGGAGTGGTTCAAGACGCATCGTCAGCGTCTGGAAGGCACCAGCTCGGTCTATCGCACGGTGACGCGGCCGCTGCCGGGCCATCAGCCGCAGAGCCTGGACCTGGTGGTCAAGTGGTCGCGGGTGGGGCAGGACATTCCGCTGGACACTTTCACGCTGGACCGGGCCGTCAATGCGGAGTTCAACACGCCTTTCGAGGAGTTTTCGCTGTTGGAGGAGATGCGGCGCGGCGAGTATGGGCCGAGGAACCTGCGGATCCTGACGCAGAAGCCGCTGGCGATCTATGTCCCGCCGGAGAAGCTGCAGCTTTGGCAAACCGGGCGGTCGAAGGAGAAGATCCTCCAGCAGATCGCCCGCCATCCCGGGGTGGAGATTGACATTTTGCGGTCGTACATCCTGTTGTATGGCTGGATCAAAGGGATCAATGCGGTGGAGACCTACCGCCGCACCTATTACTCGCCCACGCAGCAGCAGGAATACCTGGCCGAGCTGACGAAAACGGTGCACGATGACATGGAGAAGAAGGGGTTCATTGTGGCCGACCACAAGCCCACGCACTTCATTCTGCGGATGAATGGCGATGGCACGATCTGTCGCCGGTCCGATGGGCGCATCGTCTATGCGGTGGTGGACTATGAGCTGCTGCAGCGGACGCCGGCCCATGAGAATGCGGTTCGGGCGTCGGGTCGCAGCGCGTACCTGATGATGCAGCGGGACCGCTTCAAGCCCCATCGGCTGTCGGAATTCCCCACCCCGCTAAAGCCGGTCGATGTGCAGGGGGTGGATTATGTCTATGGGCGGACGGAGAGCACCGGCGGCTCGCTGTGGGTGGTGGGCCGGGACCCGGGCCTGTTCAACTATTTCCTGCCGGAGCGATGGCGAACCAAGCCGGTCAAGCTCTCGCCGATCAACCAGATCTATTACTCGTGTACAAAGGATCGGATCCACCTGGTGTGGAAGGTTTCGCGGGTTGGGGAACTTCCGCCGGGGCCGTTGAGCAATCCGGAGTATCGGCGGATTCTGGTGCAGGGCTATAACACGCCATTCGAGGAGTTCTCGTTTGCGTTGGAGATGCGTCGCAAGGGAATTCTGACGACCTATCCGCGTGCGATCTACGTGACGGGACAGCAGAGCGACTCGCGGGGATACATTCTCGATCGGCGGCGGTTTGAGCGGTTCCGGTATTTGATGACGCCCGACGAGATGCCGATCCTGCCGCTGGATCACGATTTTGTGACCATCTGGGGCTACTGGCGGGGCCTGGAGGACGATGAGGCGCCGACGGACTCCGGCTACTGGACGCCGATCGACGCGCAGCAGGCGCTGACCAAAGGCTTGCTTCCCCAGGAAAAGGTTGATGAAATCATTGCGGTCCATCGGGCAGAGCTGGCCGCTGCCGGATTCCAGGACTCGACGTTGCGTGGCGACCATATTTTGTTGTCGTATCGGCCTGCGGGCACGTTCAAGCTGGATGCCCGGGGTCGAATTGAACGGCGGCAATGCAACTTTGAGATGGTCAAGCGCATCTGAAAAGGCGGGCAGGAAAAGGTGGGCAGGCCCTTGCCTCGAGAGAGGCATGGGGTCGTCGGCGAGCAAGGGTGCTTGCTATCGCAAGCGGCTGCACTTGCCGATATTTACCGTAGGCAGCCATGTCCTATGACGTGATATGTCCGAATTGCGGGAAACTCCTGATCCTGATTCCGGAGGATTCGGGACGGCAGGTGTTGTGCGGCGCTTGCGGGGCGCTGCTTCAGGCCCCGGTCTTTGCGTCCACAGGGGGATCGGGCTCCCGTAACGAGCCTTCGCCGGGTGAGGCGGGGGATGGACATCTGCCGCCGCTGCAGCTTCCCGGCTTGGGATTGCCGCCGGCCCCCCCGAAGCAGGCCAAGGCGCCCCAGCCTCCTGCGCCCCAGGCCGATGCGGTGCCCGAACCCGTCTCGGGGCGGCTGCGCGGGCCCTGGCTTTGGGGCTTGGTGGCCGCAGTAGCGTTGGTGGGGATGATGCTGGGCGGGGGGCTGGCCGTGCTGTTGGTCTCGTCGCCGCGGAATCCTCCCCCTTTGCAGGCGCGCCAGGATCCGCCGCAAGGGATGGCGGCGCGCAGCGCCGAAGCGGAAACGCCCGCGCCGGTCGCCGATCGTCGCGAGCCAGCCGATTCCCAAAAGGCGCCGGAGCCGGAGACGGCGGTCCAACCGCCTGCGCCTGCAATCCCGACGCCGCAGCCCCGGCTGGCGCCGCCTGCCATCCGGCCAGCGGTGGCCGTTGCTGTGCCGGCGAGTCAGCCTTCGCCCGAGCGTCCCCGCCGAGTGGCGGGGATGACCGATCAGCAAATTGAACAGGCGATTCGCGGCGGCGTCGAGTATCTGCTGTGGCATTTCGACAATCCCGCTAACTGGCGAGAGGTCAGCAATCAACTGGATGTCGGGATCAACTGCCTGTGCATCTATGCCTTGCAGCAGTGCGGCCAGACGTTGCCCGACGAGCGTCTGAACAGCAACGGCCAGCTCATGCGGGATCTGCTGGCTGCCATGAGGCAATATCCCATGGGGGGATACGAAGGAACGTATGCCCGCTCCCTTCGTGCCACGGCGCTGGCGCAGCACAACCGTCCGGAGGATCGCGCGGTGCTGCGGGCGGATGTGGTCCAGCTGCTCAAGGCGGCCAGCGATGGCGCGTACGGCTATGGGGATCAGCAGGGGAACCTGGACAACTCCAACTCTCAGTACGGTCTTCTGGGCGTATGGGCAGGTGCGGAGTTGGGCTTGGAAGTGCCGCAAATCTACTGGAAGCAGGTTCGCAAGCATTGGATCGATTGCCAACATCCATCGGGCGTTTGGGGCTACAGGCCGGGGGCTTACGACGATCCAAGCCTGTCGATGACGGTGGCGGGGCTGGCGTCCTTGCTGGTTACACACGATTACCTCGAGTCGCCGGCGTTCGGCAGGGAAGTGGGCCGAGATCCCTACCCCGAGCCGATCGCTAGAGCCTTGGGGTGGTTGGAGCAGGACGATCACTGCATGGAGGTGGAAGGCAAGTACCCCGGGTACACCCTGTATGGTCTGGAACGCGTGGCGCTGGCCTCGGGGTTCAAGTACTTTGGCACTCACGAATGGTATCCCGAACTGGCCCAATGGGTGACCAGCCGTCAGATCCCGTTCTCGTTTACCCGGGCGGGGAAGGAGATCGCCTGCGTTTACTGGCGAGGAACCAACTACGGCAAGAGCGAACTGAGCAACAACCTGGTGGAGACGGCCTTCTCACTGTTGTTCCTGGCTCGGGGACGTCATCCGATCCTGATGAACAAGTTGCGGTTCGATGGCAACTGGGCCAATCGTCCGCGCGACGTGGCGAACCTGACGCGCTTCGCTTCCAAGGAACTGGAGCGGCCACTGAACTGGCAAGTGGTGCCGCTGAACCGGGAATGGTACGACTGGATGGACAGCCCCATCCTTTACATCGCCAGCCACCGATGGCTGAAGTTCACCGACGAGGAATGCGCCAAGCTACGGAAGTATGTCGAGGGTGGGGGGCTGATCTTTACCCAGGCGGATGGGGAGAGCGAGCCTCTTGGCCTTTCGGTGGAAGAGCTGGGCAAGAAGCTCTTCCCGGCGTATGAGTGGAAGGATCTGCCGCGGGATCACCCGATCTATAACCTGCATTACAAGGTGCAGGATCCGCCGCCGCTGCGTTACCTGAGCAATGGAGTGCGGATCCTGATGCTGCATTCGCCGAAGGATCTGGCGCAGGCCTGGCAGGTGCGGGCGGAGCGGACGCGGCGCAGCGCCCATGAGCTGGGCGTGAACCTGTTCATCTATGCGGTGGGCAAGGCGGATCTGCGCCACCGCCTCAGTTCGCCCTATTTGCCGGAACCCCCCGAAGAGCCCAAACGCCGGATTCCCCTGGCGCGGCTCCGGTATTCGGGGGCTTGGAATCCGGAACCGTATGCGTTCATGCGGTTCAGTCGCTGGTTGGGCTACGAGACGGGATGGCGGATTGACCCCACCACGGTTGGCCTGGAGTTTCTCAAGTCCGATGCCTGGCCCGTGGCGCACCTGACGGGCGCGGCGCGATACGAGTTGCCGGAGGCCGAGATCGGGGCGCTGCGGCGGTATGTGGAAGACGGCGGCGTGCTGCTGATCGATGCCTGCGGTGGATCGAACGACTTTGACCAGAGCACGCAGGCGATGCTTCGCCACGCCTTCCCGCAGTCGCAACTGCGCCCGATTCCGGTGGACCATCCCGTGCTGAGCGGCAAGGGCAATCTCATGATTGCGCTGCCCAAGCCGGAGTTTCGGCCGTCTGTCTCCGGCGGGGATTGGTCCCTCCAGATCCTCAGCAGTGGCAAAGGGCATGTTATCTACAGCGCACTGGACCTGACATGGGGCTTACTGGGCATGAATACGTGGGGCGTTCGAGGATATCAGCCCACCTATGCCCAGAATCTTGTCCGAAATGTCGTGTTATGGGCGGCCGATAGACCCAAGCACGGGGTTGTGGAATCCGCAAAACCGCTGTCTGATTTGCCTGCGGCGCGTTAGAATCACCCCCGCGCACCCCGAGGCTCACAAAAAAGGGGACCTTGGCGCCTGACAGACACCGGGGATCGGACATCCGGGAGGCATCACGATGGCACTGCTGAAATGCTCACGCTGTGGCAAGGTCATGACCTATCAACCTGCCGACACGGCCGGTCGTGTCAAATGCAGTGGCTGTGGGACGTGGCTGCGGGTCCCCGCAAGCAGTCCTCCCGCGGCTCCTCGCCCGGTGCCCAGCGCACCGCCAGCCGCCGCTGACCGTCCCCGCGGGTCATCTCGCCCCGTTGAGCCGTCGCATTCTTGGAAGTGGGTTGCAGTGGGATCGCTGTGCGTGACGGCGGCCTTGCTGGTGGTGCTGATGGCGATGGTCGCCAATGTCGGGCGAACTCGCTCCGATCAGCGGTATCTGGAGGAACATCGGGAGCAGTTGTTGGCCTTGAAGGCCGATGCCGAGCGACTGGCGCTGGCGAACAAGTTGCCCGAGGCCCATGCCAAGTATCGGGAACTGGAGCAGTTGGTCGGCGGGCGGACGGCCAAGGATCCGGCTTTGTGGGATCTGTTGGAACGCGCCAAGCAGGATCAGGATCGGGTCTATGCGATCATGCTGGCCACCATGAATGCTCGCGCCTATGCGCCACTCGTGCCGGACAGTTCGCGCAAACCGGCCAGTACGCAGGAGAATGCCACGCGGCGATCGGATTACCGCGGGTTCCAGAATGTGAAAGCAGCACCGGCCCCGACGACGCAGCCCGTGGTGTCTGCCCCGAAAGCCAACAATCCTGCGGTGGCGCTGGCCCGGCCGGCGGAGCCGCCCGCGATGGCGCCGGCAACCCAACCGGCGCCGAAGCAACTGGAGCCGCAAGTGGCGCCAGCGCCAGGGAGGCCAACGACCCGGCCGGCTGTGGCCGGGGCGATCGCGTCTACCGAAGACACCGATGCGAGGATTGGCCAGGCCATCAAACGCGGCGCGGATTTCCTCATCAAGCATTTCGAGGCCGATCAGATCGCTGTGGAAAGGCTTTCCAGCGACACCTATCTTGAGGGGCTCAATGCCCTGTGTGTCTATGCCCTGTTGCAGTCAGGGCAAGCGATCAAGGATGAGCGGCTGGATGTTCGCGGGCCATTCATGCGCGGCGTGCTGACGCGAATGAAAGAGCATCAGTACGCGACCGATCCGGTCAACCCGGATGCGCCAGTCACCTATGCCCACAGCCTGCGGGCAGCGGCGCTGGCGGTCTACAACCGGGCGGAGGATCGCCAGACTCTGGAGCAGGATGTGCGCTGGCTCGTCCTGGCATCCAGCGACGGAGCCTATACGTATGACGATCAGCAGGGCCGCCGGTTTGAGGACCGGAAAGAGAACCGCTACATCGATCCGCAGGGATCGCTCAGCGGCGGCGACAAGAAGCTCTATTACCTGGATCCCGAGGAGGAGCATCGGGCGACTTGGTTGCACAACGGCGAGTCGGTTGTTCCGGCTCGGCCGACGGTTCCCCTTCCCCCCGGCGTGATGATTTCGCCCGAGGGTGTGGAGAATATGAAGCGGCTCTACCTCAACCGCAGATACACCGAGACGGCGGATGCACGCTGGGACAACTCCAATACGCAATACGGCGTGCTCGGCGTCTGGGCGGGGGCGGAGGTCGGCGTCGAGGTGCCGCAGGATTACTGGATGGCCGTGGAACGACACTGGACGGGGTGCCAGTTGTCAACGGGCGAGTGGTATTACAGCCCCGATCGACGCCGGCCCGAGGATCCGCGCATGGTGCCCAATACCGAGCCCACTTTCGCCATGACGGTGGCGGGCATTGCGTCGTTGTTCGTTACGCATGATTACCTCGACGCTGCCGCGTTCGGCGACGAGGTGGGACGCCGGCCGTTTTCACCGCCTCTGGCCCGGGGAATGCTTTGCCTGGAGAGAACCGATTTCGTTACGGCCGTTCTGAAGGATGCGAAATACCTGGGGTATAACCTCTTTGGCTTGGAGCGCGTGGGGCTGGCCAGCGGGTTCAAATACTTTGGCAGCCACGACTGGTACGGCGAATTGTCCGCGCGGGTCCTGGCTATGCAGCGGCCGGATGGATCGTGGTGCCGGGACGAGGAGCCGGGGGATCTGCCCGAGGCATTGGAACGCGATGCCGTCATCGACACGGCTTACATGCTGCTGTTCCTGGCCCGCGGCCGGCATCCGGTCATGATGAACAAACTGCGGTTCGATGGGTCCTGGTGCAATCGGCCGCGCGAACTGGCCAATCTTTCCAAATTCACCGGCCGCGAACTGGAGCGGCAGCTGAACTGGCAGGTGGTCAGCTTCCAGCGTGAGTGGCACGATTGGATGGATGCCCCCATTCTTTACATCGCCAGCCATCAGGCGCCGAAGTTCACGGAAGAACAATACCAGCAGCTCCGCAGCTTCGTTCAGGCGGGGGGATTGATCTTCACCCATGCCGATGCGGGGAGTTCGCAGTTCAACGCTTTTGCCATCCAATTGGCCCGGAAGCTCTTTCCGGACTACGAAATGGCCAATCTCCCGGCCACTCACGAGCTCTACTCGCTGCAGTACAAGATGGCCAGCAAGCCGCCGCTGAAAGCGGTCAGCAATGGCTCGCGGCTGTTGATGGTGCATTCGCCGCAGGATTTTTCGACGGCCTGGCAGGTTCGCAACGGCACCAAGCGAGAGAACTGGGAACTGCCGATCAACCTGTTCGTGTACGCAACCGGCAGGGCGGATCTGCGCAACCGCTTGAGCTCACCTTACATCGCGACGCCCACCAACCGCGTGAACAAGACAGTGAACCTGGCGCGGCTGAAATATGCGGGTAACTGGAATCCCGAGCCGTATGCCTTCGAGCGATTCTCGCGGTATCTGCGGCGGGAGGCCGATTGCGGGTTGAATCCGCACGTGGTTGAGCTGCGCGATCTGAAGGTCGGTGCTCAGACGATCGCCCACCTGACCGGCAACGCCGCGTTCACAGCCACGGACGCCGAGGTCGAAGCGCTGCGCCAATATGTCGAAGCCGGTGGCGTGGTGCTGATCGACGCCTGCGGCGGATCGAACGAATTTGCGCAGAGTGCCGTTGCTGTGCTGAATCGGGCATTCCCGGGCCAGAAACTGGCGGGCCTCGACTCCAAGCATCGCCTGTTCAGCGAGGCGGCTGCGGGCATGGAAGATCTGTCTCGCCCCCTGGTCCGATCCTATGCCTCGGGAAAAACTTCCACGCAGGTTCAACTGCTGGCCCGTGGCAAGGGAAAGGTGCTCTTTAGCTCGCTGGACCTGACGACCGGGCTCCTGGGAACCAACACCTGGGGCATCCTGGGCTACCAGCCGGCCTATGCCCAGAAACTCGTCAAGAACATTGTCCTGTGGGTCAGCGACGGCGCACGGGAGTGATGGACCATTGATCTTCGATTGACCAGAGCTCTCCGTTTGCAGGTTGAGCCGGGCCGTCCCCCGGCCCGAAACCTGTTCTGCTAGTCCAGTTGCAGCGCTTCATTGGGGACGCGAATTTGGCAAACTGCATCACGGTTGATCCCAATTGTGCGAATCCCTACAACATCTGCCTTTCGATATAGAGCATTATGAAACTCAACGTCGTCCAGAATCAGAATTCCCAGCCTTGGTATGCCGAGGGCCTGCAATTCACCTGCCAGCAGAGCGGCCATTGCTGCACGGGCGGGCCGGGGTATGTGTGGATCAGTGAAGAAGAGGTCGGACGTTTGGCTCAGCACCTGGGCATCACGTTCGAGCAAGCGATCAAGCAATATTGCCGGCGCATCGGCGATCGGCTCAGTCTCAATGAGCATCGCAACGTCCACGGCAAGTATGACTGCGTGTTCCTCCGGCACGAGCGAGCGCAGGTTCAGCCGGGCGAGGAGCAGGTTGTCCATTCGCGGCAGGTCTGCTCCATCTACCAGGTTCGGCCGCTGCAGTGTCGCACCTGGCCATTCTGGGAAGGGTTGCTGGAGGACAAAGAGGCCTGGGATCGCGCCGCCCGAGGATGTCCCGGCATGAACCAAGGCAAACAGTTCACACGCGAAGAGATCGAAGCCTTGCGTGATGCCCAGGATTGGCCCCAAAACCCGCCGACGTCCGCCGCGAAGGGCCAACGCCGCCCATAATACCGGCATTGGCCTTTTTGGGGCTGGGTTTGTCCATTTGTGAATCGTGCTTCTTTTCCCGATGCGCCTTTGGTTGCCCCCGGCTCATGGTAGAATTATTCTTCCATCGTGCTTGACAGCGCGGATGAAGGAAAGTGCACTACCCGCCAATGTCCAGGAAGGTGTTCATCACGGTTGCGGAGGTGAGCGGCGACCAGCATGCCGCGCATTTGATCCACAACCTGCGCGAGCTGGATCCGAATTTGAGCATCGAAGGTCTCGGCGGCCCGCACATGGCCAAGGCCGGGGCGCATATCCACCGGGAGACGACCCATCGGGCGGCGATGACCTATCGGGCGGCCCTGCGCGTCGGGGAGATGCTGCGCCTCTTCTCCTGGACCAAGCGTTACTTTGCCCAGAACAAGCCCGACCTGCTGATCTGCGTCGATTCCCCGGCGATGAACTTTCATTTCGCCAAGATCGCCCACGAGCGGGGCATCCCCGTGCTGTATTACATCGCCCCGCAGCTTTGGGCCTGGCGCGAAGGACGCATGACCAAGCTGCAGAAATGGGTGGATCACGTGGCCTGCATCCTGCCGTTTGAGGAGGAGTACTTCCGCCGCCATGGCGTGCAAGCCACCTTCGTGGG
>JBLNDH010000536.1:0-2928 GCA_050261455.1 Bacillota bacterium | reverse complement strand
TGGGGAGGCGGTCGTCGGCTTCCTCGGGGACGGCGGCCAGGTAAGGCTTGCGCATGTCGGCGTGGATGCGGCGGCGGGTCAGGTAAAGCAGTTCTTCGGTAATGCGGCGGTGACGGCCCATCATGTCGGCCAAGAGAGCGAGGACGCCGAGGAGGAAGGAGAGGGTGACCGTGGCGCCGGAGATGGTGATCAGGGAGGTGAAGGGGGTGGTCCGGCGATGCCAGAGGTACCAGCCGGTGACGAAGCCCCCGGTGAGCAGGCCGATGATCCCGAGGAGCAGCGCGATGCCGCCGAAGAACTTGAGCGGCTGGATGTCGCGCATGGCGCGAAGGATGATGGGGAAGGAACTGGTGGCGTATTTGAAGATGCTGCGGGCGACGCGGCTCTTGCCGTGTTCGCGGACGCCCCGGACCTTCAGGGGGACCTCCGCGATGCGAAGGCCTTTGCTGAACAGGTCGATGAAGGTTTCCTGGGTGTAAGTGAACTTGCCGAAGAGGGTCAGGCGATAGGCGGCTTCGCGGTTGAGGGCGCGGAAGCCACAGGAGACGTCGGTGAAACGGGTACCGCCACAGACCCAATTGATGATGCCCGTGACAACCTGGTTGCCGTAATACTTGACGATGGGCATCTGGGGGCGGAGGGCGGGATCGGAAAAGCGGCTACAGGTGACGAAGTCGGCCCGGTCTTCGAGGATGGGGACGACGAGTTTGGCTATATCGACGGGATTAAACTGTCCATCGCCATCGATGTTGACGACGATATCGGCATTACGGCGCATGGCCTGTTCGAGCCCGGCGCGGAAGACCGTGCCCAAGCCGCCACCCCCGGGGAGGTTGATGATACTGGCGCCGGCATCGGCGGCTTCGCTGGCGGTATTGTCGGTGCTGCCGTCGTTTACGACGATCACCTCGACATCATCGATGCCGGGGATATTACGGGGAACCCCGCGCACTACCTGTGCGATGGTTTTTTCTTCATTCAGCGCCGGAATGGTTACCACAAGCTTCATTGTAAACCCACAGGATCGAGCCGAGAGTGCGGGTACGAAATTTCGATACTAACAGCTGAGGCTGGGTTCAACAAGAGGGGATCTGGATTGTAATGTGAAGTCTATAGAAAACTGGCCCGCTTCCCTATGAGGAGCGGGCCAGTCTTATTATGGGACCTATGCCGGAAAAGGCCGAATGACAAAACCCGAATTTCGCCGACCCAATGCAGTTCTGTTGGGTAAGAAGCCTTTTCGATGGCGATCAGTTGGATTTGGAGGATGAGGAGCGGAGTTCCTCCAGGATGGACTTCCAGGCGGGGGATTCAAGTTCGCGTTTAATGTCGTCGGGCAGGGCTTTGCGCTGCTCCTCGGTGTCGATGGGGCCGTTGAAAAGGTCGGCTCCGAATCTGTCTTTGGCGGTGAGGGTCAACTGGGGCTTGCCCTGGTCGGTGTGATTGGCCGTTATGGTGATCGAGTGGTCGTTGTCGGACCACTGGAAGATCTGAGTGGTCTTCTGGCCGGTTTGGGTGACGACATTAGAAGTCGACTTCTGGGCGGTGATGCGGGCCGTCAGGTATTTCTCCAGGGACTTGAGCTTTTCGCGGACGTCGCTGGCCAGTTTTTCGCGTTGAGCTTCGGTATCGAGGGCGGTATCGACGAGGGTCTCGCCGGAAGGGCCTTGGACGAGGAGTCGCTTCTTGCCGGTGGGGTCAACTATCAGATTGAGCGTGCGCTGGTCATCCTTGTAGATGAGGGAACGCGAGCCATCCTTTTCGATGAAGGGGTCGAAATTCCTGGACAAGGGCCCGGGGATTCTCATTTCTTGGAGGAGGTTGATGGGACCCGGCCAGGGGTTCTCGGCATCGAGGGGGGGGAGATCTTTTTCGGCAAGTTTGGCGGTAAGCGTGGTGGGTTTGCCCTCACGGATGAGGCTGAGGGTGACTTCCTCGCCGGGCTTGAAGCTGCGGATGAGGACGGAGAGCTGCTGGGCATTGACCAAAAGCTGGTCGTTGAGCTTCTGGAGGACATCGTAGCGTTTGATGCCGGCGGCTTCAGCGGGGCTGCCGGAATCGACATGATCGACGACCAGGCCGACGCCGTTCTGAAGCTTGAGCTGTTGGCGGAGGACCTGGGGGACGGGGGAGGTGCTGATGCCGAGGAACGTGCCTTTTTCGAGCTTGGCGTTGAGGTTTACCCCCACGAGCATGGGCTTCATGTCGTTGTCCGCGAAGGCGAATCGCCGGGCTTTTAGCATGTCCTTCAGGGCTGACTGCGCCTTGATGAAGTCGGGGGTGGGGTTGTCGGCCGTGAGCTCGGCGTCCTGCGTAAGGACGGTCTGCACATCCATGGTGCCATCCTCATGCTCTTGGGCTTCGGTGGAAGCGTGAGCGATGGGGAGGCCTGAAAGCAGAAGGCATCCTGCAAAGATGGCTGTGAGTCTTGATCCAATTGGCATAGTGTCTCCTTTGGGTGAATGGATTCAGTATGACTTCATCTCCACAAGGAAGACCTGTTCCTGTGGGACGGCCAATTCAACGGTGGCTTGCTGCTGGGGGTCGTACCAGCGGACGTACTTGAGAACTTGCTGGCGCAACTGGCGGACGGGGGTGTCGTCATCCAGCATGACTGTGCCGTCGTCGAGGGTTTGCCAGGCGATGGCCCGCTGGAGTTCGAGGGGTTGGGCACTTGGGTCGTTCTGGAGGGTGACTTGGTTTGACCGGTCGCCGGCGGAGGGTGGCGAAGCGGTGGGGCGGTGCAGTGCATGGAGGATCCAGACGACGGCCAAGGAAGCCGCGATGGCTGCGGCGGGGCCAGCGATTGCGAGCCAGGGGATGCGTCGCGGGTTGTTTGCCTGTGAAACCTGTTGGAATCGGGATGCGGCGCGGCCTAGCTGGTTGTCCAGTTCCTGGGACAGGTAGTCCGTCAGCAGCCCGTCCAGT
>JBLNDH010000535.1:0-6499 GCA_050261455.1 Bacillota bacterium | reverse complement strand
GCCGTCACCCTGCCCGGCGATATAGGCGTCGAGCTCGATGTGCCAGCGCTCCACGCTGGGAGTCCAGCGCAAACGCGAGATGAAAGATCGCGGCACGCGCTCCAGCCAGACCGTCTGCCAGATGCCGGTGGTTCGCCAATACCAGATGGAGTGGGCATTCAAGCACCAATCCTGCTTGCCGCGCGGTTTGTGCAGGTCATGCGGGTTGTCACACGCGCGAACGGCGATCACCTGCTCATCGCCTTCCACCAACAGATCCGTGATGTCGGCCTGGAAAGGGGTGTAGCCGCCTTCGTGATGGACAGCGAGCTTGCCATTGACCCAGACGGTGGCTTCCCAATCGACGGCGCCAAAGTGCAGCAGCAATCGCTGGCCGGCCTGAAGCGTGGGCGTGGGGATGGTGCGGCGATACCAGCAGGCGTGATAGAAACTGGTGTTTTCGATCCCGCTGGCCGGGGTCTCGGGGGCGAACGGGACCCGAATGACGCCGGTCCAGTCCACCTCTTCCGGGATATCCCACTGAGCATCGAGGTCGATGGCAAAGTCCCATGGCCCATTCAGATTTGTCCACTGCTCACGCACAAGCTGGGGACGCGGGTAGGCGTGGCCATGGTCCGTGCGTCGGCCATTGGGCTGGGGTTTGGTCGGCATAACCATTGGAGTAACCGAAAGAAATGGAAGCGCCTGCGCGGTTTTTCCCCGGTTCCATGAGCGCAAAAGAACGCCCATGGATTGCTATCCACGGGCGTAGAGTCTAATGAACAGCTTGCGTGGTTTGGTACTGACCTTTCGCCCCGAACGCGTAAAGCTTGACGCCGGTCCGCACGAAGACGCATCCCTGGGCGGCCGTGATGGAGGCGCGGGCGGTGCCTTCGCTGCCGAGCGAGGTCGTGGAGAGGATCTTCCCATCGGCGGCCGATAGGACGTAAACATCGCCGCGTTCATTCATAACGTAGATCTTCCCGTCAGCCCCGGTGGGGGAGGTGCGGAGGACCGCGCCACTGCGGAGCGGGGCGAACCATTTACGCTGGCCGGTTTTCGGATCCAGGCAGCTCACGCCTTTCTTGAAATCCCCATCCAGGACGTAGAGATTGCCTTGATAGTGCAGGGGAACGCAGACGTCGCTGGCCAGTTCGGTGTTGCGCCAGGCGATGTGGGTATTGGTGATGAGCCCCTGGCCGCCGCCGCGGATCGCAAAGACAAGGCCTCGCACCTTGGGCGTGCAGATGATGAACAGGTCATCGGCCACAAGGACGGAGGGGACGAGGCGCATGTAGTCGGCATGCTGGGTATTCCACCCGCCGCAACGCCAGAGCTCTCGACCGGTCTCGGGGTCGTGCCCAGTCACGCAGTCGCCGCCGACAAGGACGACCTCCGTGCCATTCTTTCCTTCGTACGGCATCGGGGTGCAGTAGGATTCTTTGCTCTCGCCGACGGCTTCCGTGCGGCGGATGACCTTGAACAGGTCCTTGCCGCTGGCCGGGTCGATGCCCAGGAGATACGAGTCGGCCGGGGTTTCGAGCTTCTTGTTGGAATAAGGCTGCTCGCGATGCATCACCTGGATGTAGAGCTTGCCCTTATACAACAGCGGGCTGGCACTGTAGAGATATTGGACATTGAAGCTGCCATGGTCCTTCTGGATATTGCGTGACCAGAGCGGCTTGCCGTCCATGTCGAAGGCCGCCAGATCTCCCGTCCCATAGTAAAAGAACACGCTTTTGCCGTCGGTGACCGGCGAAGGGCTGCCCATGTCGTTCAGCGGATGTGACGAAAAACCGATTACGACGTCCTTCTTCCAGAGGAGCTGGCCGGTCTTCCGATCGAAGCACATGGCCAGCAGCTTGAAGGAGCCCTTTTCCACGCAACTGATGAAGACCCGGTCATTCCAGACGATCGGCGTCCCCGCGCCATGGCCGGGCAATTCCGCCGACCAGAGCAGATTCGCATTCGGGTCCAGCTTCTCCGGCAGCTGGGTTTCATTGCTCGTCCCATTGAAGGCCGCCCCTCGCCATTGGGGCCAATTGCCCGCGTGAGCGACTCCAGCGACCAGGAACAGACAGCCCAGAAGCAACGGTGCAAACAACGAAGGACGCTTCATGAATTCCGAGCCTCACTCTTGCGGTAAACGAGAGGCACGCCGCAGCGTGCCTTCTAAAGCCTCATCCAATTCGCCCTTTATACACGCAGGAGCCGCTAATGTTAGTCGATTGCTGGGCATTTGCATCTTGGCCGGCATTGCCCATTTGATGATTGTGCGGTTTCCCTTACCATACGCCGTCCCATGGATGGACTTGCACTCAATCGGATCTCTCGCGTCTTCCTCGCGGACTCCCTCGATGGCTGGCGGAGCCCCCACCCATTGCCCTCCCACCCCCTGACCGCTGGCAACTGATAACCACCAACTGGCAACTATTCCATGTCTCCATTTTGTAAACTCGCCGATCCCGGAAGCTACTCTCCCTGTCGATTGGACTTGGCAGCCCATGCCGAGGCCCGTGCCTATTGGCTTGTCTTTTTCAAGAAGCAGATCTCAACATTGGCCGCCGCCGGTATTGAATCGGCGGTTGCGCGGGGCGAATCCCTTGCCGCTGCCCAGTCCCACGCCGAGCAGTTCCGCCAAGCTTACACAAGCCACCTCGATGCGTTTGCCGCGCATCCCGAAGACTATGGCCGGGTCACGATCCTGACCTGCGATGCCTGGCGGGATGCCTCGCTGCGCAATGCCGGGTTCGCCGACGCCTTTGCCGAGTTGAAAGAGCGAGAGAACGCCGCCATGCTGCCCCTGCTTCCGAAAGTCTGCCGACAGCTCGATTCCCTCCGCGGCGAAGAGCAGGTGATCGCCGCCGTCGAAGGGGTTTTTGCCGGCAACATCTTCGACATGGGTGTGGAAGCGACCGCCAAGGCATTCAAGGACACCAGCCCCGATTTCTTCCAAATCCGCTCCCGCCTGACGCCTCGGCCGTGGTTGATCGATGATTTCGACTCCTTATTGAAGCGTCTGCTTGCCAAACCGCACCGGAAAGCGGTGTATTTCATTGATAACGCCGGCAGTGACTTTCTCCTGGGGGCGCTGCCTATGATGCGATGGATGGCGATGCGAGGGACCCATATTGTGCTGGCTGCCAACGAAGTCCCAACCCTTAACGACATGACCATCCACGACGTACGCCAGTGGTGGGGGCGCATCGTCGAAATGGAACCGTCCTTCGCCACGCTTCCCTTTGAGCCGGTCAGCACAGGAACTGCCGACCCGCTGATTGACCTGGCCAATGTGTCCGATGAACTGAACAACGCCTCTGCCGATGCGGATTTCGTCATCCTCGAAGGTATGGGACGTGCCGTGGCCAGTAATATTGATGTGAAATTCGCCTGCGATGGACTGAATATCGCGATGATCAAAGACGCCTGGACCGCCAACCAGTGGGGCGGCAGGCAGTTCGATCTCGTCTGTCGTTTCCAGCACCGGAGCGTCGATTGACGCTCCGCAAACACACGCGTAACATCGGAACCGACAAGAATTGAGGAAAAGCATGCAAGATATGAACTTGAAGAACGTCGACCCTCGGATGGTGGCGCGGGCGGCTGAGTATATCGGGAGCCAGGTGCCGGCAGCGACCATGCATCCTGCACCGTTGGCCGTCCCCACTCGTCCGGTTGCCCCCATGGTCGCACCCGTCGGGATGCCCGGCGCCCCCACCCCGGGCGGGTACATGCGCTATCGCGAGATGACTATCGACGAGATGCTGCTCGAAAATCGGGTGGTCTTTCTTGTCGGCGAGATCAACCACATCAGCGCCTCCAACGTCATCATGCGTCTGCTCTACTTGCAGAGCGTGAAACGCGATCAGGATATTAACCTGTATATCAACAGCCCCGGCGGCGTGGTCGATGATACGCTGGCGATCTACGATATCATGCGTTTCATGACCTGCGACGTGGCTACCTACTGCATCGGCCGGGCCGAGAGCGGTGGGGCGATTGTCTTCATGGCCGGCAAGAAGGGCAAACGCTTCATCCTGCCCAACGCCAAGGTCATGATTCACCAGCCCTTTGGTGGCGTGTACGGTCAGGCCGCCGACATCGAAATCCAAGCCGACGAAATCCTCAAAACCAAGGATACCCTGCTGCAGATCATGTCCAAATGCACGGGGCAGCCGTCCGATCGCATCCGCGAAGATAGCGAACGCGACCGCTTCTTCGATGCCAAGCAGGCTGTAGCCTATGGCATTTGCGATGAAATCCTCGGCGAAGATACCTCCGCCGCGACTGCTGTGGCCGCCTCCGATGCGACCAAGCCCAAGTAGGAAGTACAGAGTGCTAAGTGCTGAGTGCTGAGCGAATCGCTTAGACTCAGCACTCAGCACCCAGAACTCAGCACTCAGCACTATGTTTCTCGCCCTCGATCATCCCGCGATTGCCTGCTACGACTCGAAGAAGCAAATCGAGTGGTACTGCAAGCATTTGGGCATGCGTGTCATCGCCTCCAACGGCATGGACCCGCCTGCGGCGATTGTCGGATATGATCAGGATGCCAAGAATGGTGCGGTGATTGAGCTGATGCCGATGCGGGATCCGGGAACGAAGCCTGCGGACGTGCCGCGATTTGCTCCAGGTCTGCGGCATCTGGCCTTTCGCGTCAACAATTTCGACCGGGCTTATACAGAACTGAAAGCGGCCGGGGTGCAATTCCTCATGGAACCCGGGGCCGCGCTGGGTGGCGGAAGAGTCGTCAGCTTCCGTGATCCGGAAGGAAACGAGTTGCAGATAGTAGAACGGTAAATACCCATGAACGATTATCTGGTTCCCATCGTTATTGAGAAGTCCGGCCGCGGCGAGCGGGCATATGACATCTACTCTCGCCTTCTGAAAGATCGCATCGTGATGATCGGCGGCCCGGTCACCGATGAACTGGCCAACGTGGTTGTCGCTCAGATGCTGTTTTTGTCCAACGACGACCCCAAGAGCGATATCCAGCTCTACATCAACTCGCCCGGCGGCAGCATCTCGGCCGGGTTGGGCATCATCGACACCATGCGGTTCCTCCGCTGTGACGTAGCCACCACCTGCATTGGCATGGCTGCCAGCATGGGCGCTTGCCTTCTGTCGGCAGGCACCAAGGGCAAACGCTACGTCCTGCCCAACGCCCAGGTCATGTTGCACCAGCCGCTGATCGGCGGCGTGCTCCAAGGCCCGGCGACCGACCTGGGCATCGAAGCCCACCACATGCTCCGCCTGCGTGATCGCCTGTACAAGCTTATGGCTCAGTACACCGGCAAAACCCCCGAGCAGATCCACCACGACTTCGATCGGAACAAGTGGCTCTTCTCGGAAGAGGCCGTGGCCTATGGATGTGCCGATCGCGTTATCGAGCGTGCTCCCGAAGGGGCTCCTCGCCGCCGCGAAGAAGAAGGCGGCGAGTGAGAAAGCCTGTATAATGAGCGGCAATGAGCACGCGTGCATCTGAGAAGTCTTTGTCTTCGCAAAATGGCAGAGGCCGGCAGATATCAATCTGCCGGCCCTCTCTGTTTGCTGTGGTCGGTTTGGCCCTCTCTCTCTACGGCTGTGCCAAGCCCAATCCGGTGACGATCCAACTGCGGAAAGAGAACCAGGCTCTGCAAGAACGCTTCGATCAGCTTCAAACCCAGAACAAGGCCAATCTGGCTCGCATTGAGGGCTTGGAGCAGCAAAAGAGCACCATCCCGACCTTGCCCCAATCTCGCTTGAACCAAATGTTCACCGTTCACGGCATCCAGATTAGCCGCCTGACCGGTGGTGCCGATCTGGACCCCAACCGACCCGGTGATGAGGGCCTGCGTATCTACCTGGAACCCGTCGATGACACGGGGGATGTGCTCAAAGCGACTGGCCAGGTCACCGTCGAGGCGTTCGATCTCTCCAAGCCAACGGACAACCGCATCGGCTTGTGGGGATATAGCCCCGACGCGCTTAAGAGTACTTGGCGAGCGCTGGGGCCCATCCATGACTTCGTTTTGGTTTGCCCGTGGCAGACGCCCCCCCAGCATCCGGATATCACGCTCAAAGTGACATTTCGGGACGAGCTGACCGACCGAGTTTTCAGCACGGTGAAGACGATCAAGGTAACGCCGCCTCCGACAACCCAACCCACAACTCGGCCGTAGTGATCATAGTTGCCCGGGATCCCTTAGTTACGATCGACTGCATAGGATGACGTATGTCCAGCGAGAATCCCATGAATCGCCGCCGTTTCTTCCGTGAAGGCCTCCGAGAGCTGTTGCGCCCGCTCGGTGGTGCCATCGATAAATTTGCCGATGCCGCTCGGCAGATCGGCGATCTGGAATCCATGGTGTCGAGTTCGCCATCGCCGCAGCCATCCTCCACGCCGAACACCTGGTTGCGTCCCCCTGGTGCTGTCTCCGAGCAGATGTTCGGCTCCATGTGTACCCGTTGTGGCGATTGCGTCCGCGCCTGCCCCGCCCAGTGCATCCAAATGGAGCCGGCCAGCAACAAGGCTCTCGGT
>JBLNDH010000534.1:0-25794 GCA_050261455.1 Bacillota bacterium | reverse complement strand
CGGGCGTGTTTGCCGGGGGGGACATCGTGCGTGGGGCGGCGACGGTGATTTTGGCCATGGGGGATGGCAAACGCACGGCGGGAGCGATCGACCGCTACCTGCGGAAGGTGAAGGGATGAGGGGGATGTGAGGAAGAAGCGGACGAGGGGGATCTGAAGCCGCTCCACGTAGCCATGCGGGACGTACTTGCTGGGCTTGGGAATGGCGACAAGCAACGGAAGACCCATGCGGATTCCGGGAAGTCGATCCGAGAACGCACGGGAACTGTGACTCGTGTATAACCACGCCAGATCGCGATGGGCAATTCCCAAATTGTGGACCCGTGGATCTGTGGGGCTGCGGTCCATTAATCCGTGGAACTGAACGCGGGTATCTCCGCGGGATGAGTATTGCGATGGAGGACAATACCCTCTGCCTCGCGATATCGGGATTCTTCTTGACAATTTGCCTGTTGAGGATAAATTCTTATCCTTGAGAACTCGTCCAAATTCCTCAGTCCATGGAGATTCCTATGGCTGATCCACTGCAACTGAGCAAGCGAGAGCGGCAGATCATGGATGTGGTCTACGCTCATGGGGAGGCGACGGTCACGCAGGTGTTGGCGGAGATGCCCAACCCGCCCATGCGTGGGGCGTTGCGGACGCTGCTTCGGATCATGGAGCAGAAGGGCCATCTGACCCACCGCCAGCAAGGGCGGGAGTTTGTCTATTCTCCGACGCAGCCGCGCGGGGCGGCCGGGCGTTCGGCCTTGGGGCGGGTGCTGGACGTATTCTTCGGCGGATCGCTTGAGAACGCCGTGGCTGCCCATCTGAGCGATCCCCGCCGCGCCAAGAAACTCAGCTTGGAAGAACTACAGCATCTCTCGGACCTGATTGAACAAGCCAAGAGGGAAGGAGTCTGACATGTGGGTGTCATCTCTGCCTGAGTGTGTGGCCGCGATTGACATGCTCGTGCATGGCCTGCTGCTGGATGCTGCGGTCAAAGGCGTGGTGGTCATGGCCTTAATGAGTCTGGCAACCCTTGCGATGTGCCGCGCCTCGGCAGCGGCGAGGCATTGGGTGTGGCTCCTGGGAGTCGTGAGCCTGCTGATGCTGCCCGTTCTGTCAGCCACCCTGCCCGGCTGGTACATCCTGCCGGGGCTGGCGGGGGCGTCTGGCGCGTCGATGCCACGTTTGACCGTTGCGGGGGCCTCTGCTCCCGACCGCGCGGTGCTGGCTCAGGTGGTCATGACGCCGAGCGAAGGGCAAACGAGTTCTCGCGACAGGGAGAGCGAACGGAATGTGGCTGGCGAGCAAGCGATGCCGCCCAAGCAGTCGCTGACGTTTTCGCAGCCGAGTGGATCCCTTCGGGATGGCCATGGAGCGCAGGAAGCTCCCACAACGATGCCGTGGACAGTCTGGTTCGAGCTCATCTGGCTTTTGGGTAGCGTCCTGCTGTTGGGTCGTCTCCTGCTGGGTTTTCTGAGCCTGTGGTGGCTGCAACGTCGCTCTGCACGCATCAGCCAAGGCGAGTGGATGCCGTTGCTGGGCCAGCTTTGCTCGCTGCTGGGGATTCGCCGATCGGTGGAGTTGCTCAGTAATTCTCATCGCACGATGCCGATGACCTGGGGCCTGTGGCGTACGCGTGTGCTTTTGCCCGAACCGGCGGCGAGTTGGCGGCCCGAGCAGCGAAGGGCCGTGCTGCTGCACGAACTGGCCCATGCCAAGCGGTGGGATTGCCTGACGCAGGTTCTCACGCAGGTCGCGTGCGCCGTGCACTGGTTCAACCCCTTGGTATGGGTTGCGTGGCGCCGGATGCAGGCGGAGCAAGAACGGGCCTGCGATGATCTGGTACTGAGCACGGGGACGAAGGCGTCGGCTTATGCCGAATACCTGCTGCAGAGCGCATCGCTGATGCGAGGTGCTGGTTTCAGCGTTGCTGCCATCGCAATGGCTAGGCCGTCGACGCTTGAGGAGCGATTGCGGGCGATCCTCGACCCGCAGCGTAACCGTCGCGGGATGACGCGATGGAAAGCCATTGGGACGATCCTGCTGTCGGGGGCGGTGCTGGCGCCGGTGGCGGTGCTCAAGGCGCAGGACAGGCCAGCGCGTGATGCCGCAGGCACGGCCGCCCCCGCGGCCACACAGCCCACTTCGCGGCTGCAGGTGAGGCCGGTGCTCAATGAGGGCGAGGGGGGAGCATTTGACGAAGTGGCCGATCCCGGCAATCCGCAACGTACGCTGCGTGTGGGCCGGGAGAGCGTGCTGAATGATTCGGCGATCGCGTCGGCTGATGTTGTGCCCGAGGATTCGCGAATGATGATGCTCGTACTCAATGGCACGGGCATGCGGAACATGCAGCGGTGGAGCAGGGCGAATGCTGGGCGCCGAGTGGTGGTGATGTTCGATGGCAAGGTTGTCTCGAGCTTGCAGTCGGAGCCCAGGATTGGCAACCCGCTGTGGCTTCCCATCGCCGGGCAAGATGATCAAACTGCGCGAGCGATCGTCGAGCATTTCGGCAGAAGTAAGACGATGCGGGTGGTGCAGTTCGGCATGCCGGGGGCTTTCGGGCCGGCAACACGTCCATCGGGCGGGACCGGGCCGACGACAAGGCCCGGGGTGAGTCGCGTGTTTCGAGGGGCGGCCCCCCTGGCGCCGGGCGAGGGCCCGACTTGCGGCTTGGATGGGACGGTGTACGAACTGCGTCTGCCTCCCGAGCAGATCGGCCGGATTGATGTCGCCGCTCTGACGCGAGCAGCTGCAACTCCGGCGGCCCTGGAGAAGGCACTGGCGGACTTGGGTGCGATGAAGCCGCTGTATCGCGCCAGCCAGTCTGTGCGCCTTGCCGGTGACAGCATCACCCTTGCCACAAGCACGCCAGTTGTCACGGCGTCGCGGAAGACGAACAGCGGGCAGGTCATCAACACAGTGCAGTACCAGCAGACTGGTGCGATCTTCAGCATCGCTGGCCGACCCGGCGCGGGAGGTCGCATGGAAGTGGACTTGCGCATCGAACTGGCGGCGCTCGGTGAGAGCGCTGCGGCGATCATGCCCAACATGCAGGCCCCGGTGATGCGTCATGCCACGCTGGTCCACAAGAGCCCGGTCGATGCTGGCCAACCTTTCGTCATTGTCAGCGTTGATGCTGCCTCCCTCGATCCAGCCGGCAAGGCGGTGGCCTATGTCGCGAGGATCACTCTTGGTGCGCCTCAATCCGCTACGCGGCCGACACGGGCCGAATAAGGCTGGCATTGGGCCATGGGAAGTTCAGGCGTTTGAAACCAGGGCGGAAGCGGTCGTCGTAGCCAATGTCGCTGACGGGCGCGAGATGGCAAGTGGGCATCGGAATCAGTCTGCGGATGGCGGAGGACCCTCGGGCGAGGCCGACTGAGGGTAGGTCACCAGGTAGGCCTCGCGGTTGGTCAACCCGAGCTTGTCCCGGACGTCCTTGCGATGCGTCCGTATCTATCTTGGCAGAGCTGCGATTTTGAGGGAGGGCAAGGCTCGTTTTCTCGTGCCAAAATCCATGGATTTCTTTGAACCCTTGGGGACTCAAAATGCGACACTATCCGGGTGAACGGAGGTGATTGTGCTCCGCAAGAGAGAGGCTGTCTATCAGGAGTTGCTGGTACGCCGATGTCAGGATGGCCGGCCAGACGCTCTTGAGGAGCTGATCGGCCTGTGGGAGAAGCGGCTGCTGTACTACATTCGCCGGCTGGTGGAGCACGAGAGCGACGCCTGGGATGTGTTGCAACAGACCTGGATTCGGGTTCTGGCCAGCATTCGGAACCTGCGTGAGCCTGCCGCATTGCGGCCGTGGCTGTACGCGGTGGCGCGACATGTGGCGGCCAGTCATTATCGGCCCGAGTTGCTTCAACGAGCCAAGACGGATGCCCATGTGGACCCTGCAGGCGTGCCCGAAGATGACTGGGTTCCGCGTTACGACGAAGCCTTGTACATCCATGAATCTCTCGCCCATCTCTCGCTGGAGCATCGCGAAGTATTGGTATTGCATTTCCTCGAAGGGATGAGCGTGCCGGAGATCGCGGCGGTGGTGGATGTGCCCTCCGGGACAATCAAATCGCGTTTGTATTACGCCAAGCGAGCATTGCGTGCAGTTATGGCCAAGGAGCGTGTGTCATGATCGAAGACCCATTGGAGGAACTGGGCAAACGGCTGCTGAGCTATGAGTCGTCCGACGCACAATTCGGCGAAAAGTATCGCAGAGAGATTTCGACACTGCTCCGCCGCGAGCTCAATCCGATCGGGCGGTGGGTGCAATTCCTGGCCGGGACGGTGTTTGTCCTGGTCGGATTATTCGGCATTGTGGTTGCGCCGCACATGACGAACCCGCCCCAGCCGGTCGTGCGGTGGGCGGGGCTGGTAGGATGCAGCTATATGGCCGTTTGGGGTGTGGCGATGCTGATCTGTGCGATTTGGTGTCTCAATCCCAACCGCTACCAGGTTCTCTGGTTTAGCCTCGGTACGCTGTCCATGGTAGCCATGGCGGCTGTCCTGTTGAACGGATCCTGGCAGGCTGAAGACACGATGCTGCGTGAGCAACTCACTCACGGGGCGTTTGCCCTGCTGGGTATCTTAGGTGTCAGCACCATCGTGTACTTCTTGGAATACTACCATAAGCAAACTCAACTCAAGTTGCTTGAATTGGAATACCGCTTGGCGGGCCTGGCTGCCAAGATGGAGCGAGAATAAGGCTGCTGATGAATGAGAGCGGTCGATTCGACTCTCTACCCTGGAATCAGCGCCTTCCGAATCGGCTCAATCCACTGCTTCTTCGGAATATCATACAAAATGAAGTCACCATCAAACTGCCAATATCCCCAACTCCATCCTCGCTTCTCCGCCTCCCTTGCTACATAGCTGATATAACGCACCCGCGAGGCCATTTCCGCCTTGTCATACGCCCCAAACTCTCCGAGGTAGAGTGGCCGCCGTTGCTGTTCTGCCCAGCTCTGCGCCTTATCGAAGTCTCTCGCCACTGCCGCCCGCTCCTGCTCCGTGCCATTCCACGCTACGCCCAGCTTATCTCGCTGGCTCGTCCATGCCGCCCCCTGGTGCGTGAATTCCATTGGGCTGTAATAGTGAATTGTCACAATGATGTTTCGGTCATTCTCCGGAAGCTGCAATTCTCCCAGATGCCCAATGCCATTCCAAAACGCGGGCCCGATGATCACCGTACGCGTCGGGTTCGTCTTGCGAATGAGCTCCAATGCCTCACTCAAGAACTGATTCCACATCGCCGGGGTCAGTTCTCCATTCGGCTCATTCAAAACCTCAAAATACACCTCGCTCGGCAGCCCCTTGCACCGCTCGGCGATCTGCCCCCACATGGCCAAGAACCGCTCCTTCTTGGATAGGGGATCTTTCGCCATCGCCGTGAACTCGTGGAAGTCCAGAATCACCCGTAGCTTGCTTGCCAGCGCCTGCTCTACGGCCCAGTCCAGCGTCTTCAAGTACGTCTCGCTGATCTTGTGATTTGCGTCCGGCTTGCCATCGCGATACGGATGCAGATTGATCCGCACATGATCAAACCCCGCTTGCCGGATCATCTGAAAATACTCTGCCTGGAACCGTGCCCGGCTCCGGTCCCTCCAGAGCGGATCATATCCAATCACATTCACACCCCGCCCCAATCGCTTGTTCTGCTCAAACGCCTCCGTCGCATTCGTGTCTGCTCCCCAAGCCGCCCAGGGCGCTACGACGATTGTCATCACCCAGGATACCAACACGCCACACCATGCCGCTCGATTCGTGCATCTGCTCATGACACCTCTCCTTGCAGAATCACCCGGTCCACTCAATCGACAGTCTGCCCTGGCAGCCGAAAATGGTCAAACGTATCGACCCAGTCCCTTTGGCTCCTTCATAGCCGCTTCCACATCACTCAATTCAAGGGGCGCCGGTGCCGTCAGGTTCTCCATGCCCTTTTCCGTCACCGCCACCGTATCCTCGCACCGGATGTAAAGCTTCTCCTCCGGCACGACCAATTCCGGATCCACTGCGAACACTGTCCCCACTTCCAAAGGCCGGCCGAAATACCCCGTCGCCTCATGCACGGCCATTCCCACCCCATGCGACAGCGGCCGCTTCGATGCCAGCAGCTGTCTTGCCCCTTCCCGATAGATCTCTTTGGAGAACCCCCACGATTCCATTCGTGGCCGCATCCGCTCCGCCGCCTCGTGGAGGATTTGTTCGGGCCAGACTCCCGGGCGAATCAACGACAACAGCACCTTGTGATACTCCACCACAAACCCATACAGTTCCCGCTGCACTGCTGAATAGGTTCCATTCACCGGCCACATCCGCCCGATATCGCTGGTGTAGTTATTCACATCCGGGGCGTAGTCCATCAACACCCATTCCCCATTCCGCAGCCGCGTGTTGTTTCGCCAGTAATGCATCATCCAGATGTTCTCCCCCGTCGCAATGATCGACCGATATCCCGAACCTCGTGCTCCATGATTCAAAAACACGTAATCCGCCACTGCCCCAAATTGATATTCATACATCCCCGCCTTCGTGTTCCGCATGGCCTCCGTGACCGCCAGGGCCGCCAGCTTTCCCGCCCGCCGAAGCACCCGGATCTCCGGCTCGCTCTTGATCAGCCGAAGCCGCTGCACAATCGGCGACAGGTCATGCAGGCTCGCCCCAGGACAGATCTCCGCCACTCGCGTCAGTAGCTCCAACCCTGGCGTCCGGCCAGCCATGGGATCCGCCGCCATGCACTGCCGCCGACGCCGCAGCGTATCTTGGCACATTCGCGCGCCTTCTCCCTCTCCATGGGGCACATACACACACCGATGCCCCTGCAGATCCGCCGGCAACGTCGGAAGCAGCTTCACCTCATCCACCCCCGTCCGCGCCTCGGCAAACTCCCCGTCCTCTGCACATAGCATCGGCCCATCCCGCTCCTCATGCTTCGCATCCCTCCCCGGCAAATAGAGCGTGCTCACCCCTTTCTCTGCATCCATGAGCAAATATGCATGCGGCACCTCAACCCCGCAGAGATAGTAGAAATCATTCGTCTGCCGAAACGGATCGAATCCCGGCGACTCTGCCGCTCCCCCGATCACTGCCATACCCTTTCTCCCCATTCCCTCCATGACTCGCGTCCGCCGCGTCACAAATTCCCCGGCCTCAAAATCCGTCTGAAAATACGGACACCGCACCTGGCTTGCTTGAGTGTTCATGATCGGCAACTCACAGTATTCCCAACTGCCCAGACTTCAATACCATACCTTCACACTCTTTGTTTCGGGGTGCCTTGGGTTTTTGCAGTCGCGTTTGGATTTCCGCATCCCTCTTTGCAGTACAAAGATCGCCGCGAAAGCGGTATCCTAGAGGTACCAACTGCTAACCGCGCAGAAGGACAAGGCGAGCGTATGGATTCATCGCTGTGGCTGGTGGCCTGCGGCGTGGGCGCACTGCTGGTGCGCGTAGGGCTGGCATTGTATGCCTCGGGGATGATGCGGGCCAAGAACTCCGCCAGCATCATGGCCCGTTATGTGATGGACTTCGGCCTTGCAGTTTTGGCCTTCTGGTTTCTGGGCGCAGCCATCATCGGCGCGAAAGCAGGTCAGTGGATCGCCTGGCCTCTGATCGCCAACATCTCCGAAACCTCGTCCCCATTCCTTTTCTTCGCCCTTTGCGCCACCCTCATCGCCACGAGCATTGTCATGGGCACCGTCGGCGAGCGATCACGCATCTTTCCTCTCTCCTCGCTGGGTATCCTCCTGGCTGCCTTGGTCGTCCCCATCGTTTGGCGTTGGGTCTGGACCGATGGCTGGCTGGGCCGCCTCGGATACCGCGATCTGGCCGGGGCGTCCATCATCCATTGGGTAGGGGCCCTCTGTGCCTTGGCGGCTGCGATTCTCGTTGGCCCACGCGTCGGCAAATACAATCGCGATGGTTCCGCAAACGCCATCCCCGGCCACAGCGTCTCCTTAGCCTCCACCGGCATTCTCCTCCTGCTCGTCGGTTGGTTCCCTTATGTGCTGGGCTTTCTTGATGTAGATGTGATCTCCGGCGCCGTCCCCCTTGGCCGCATCGCCATGAACATCCTCCTGGCCGGCGCTTCGGGTGCAATCGCCAGCCTGCTGATCTCACAGTGGAAGTATTTGAAGCCCGATATCCACTTGGTCTACACCGGCCTCTTCGGGGCGCTGGTATCCATCAGTGCCGCTGCGGATATCGGTTCCGGATGGGTTGCCGTAGTGCTTGGCGCCGTTGCCGGGCTCATCATTCCTACCGCCGGCATTATGCTTGATCTGGTCTGGCGGATTGACGACCCGACCGGCGGTATCGCCATCCATGGAGTAGGTGCCGCCTGGGGAATTATCGCCACGGGCTTGCTGGCCCCTGTCGGATCGTTCCTCGACCGTCTCAGATTCCTCGGTGTTCAGGTTCTAGGGCTTATCGCGATCGCCATGCTGACGATTGTGTTCTCCGCAGCATTGCTGATGCTCCTGAAGCGAACCGTTGGCCTGCGTTCGCGAGAAGCTGATGAGTACGATGGTCTGGATCTGGCCGAACACGACATCGGCGCCTATCCCGATTTTCAGCAGACCATGATCAAGAGTTATCACTTGCGAGAAGCGTGAATAAGCCGAACCCAAGGCGAAAGTGGGCTACGGTCGATGGAAGGGGATGGAACGGGGAGAAACCCGGGGATAAATCTCTGGGCTTGTATGCAGTCGCGCAGAGTTGGAAAGGGCAGACAAGAATCGCAGACGAGGAGGACACGGGGTGCCTGCAGTCCGTGACACCGGTGGGTAGCACTTTCGGTATTCAGGGGGCTCTTGGAATCCCAGAAACACCCCAGGATGCAACCCGGGGTTTCGTTTTCGCTTTCTCCAGCGTTTCCGCGGACCTGCAATCCGCTCTACCGCGGGATCACGTCCCGATAATGCGATTTGAATTCCTCAAGGGTCTTGAAGGGCTCTGGCAGAACGGCCTCTTCCACTAGCATCACGGGGATGCCGTCGCGAATGGGATAACGCAGGCCGCCGACCTCGGCCACCAAATACTCGCCCTCCAGTCGCAGCTTGCTGCGCGTGAGCGGGCAGCAGAGCATGGCAACGAATTCCGGATCCAAAGCGGCCTTTGAAGCGTCACTCATAATAGATAAGAGTATAAGAGGAACGGCTTAGGGTCCAGTGCTCTGTCCCTCCCTGCCCCATCTCAGACTGTGTGAAGGGAGTGGATCAGGTAGAAGATCGGCACATGCGGGCCTGGCGATCGACGCTCCGGTACAGTCGAACCTCGAAGGTGGTGCCTTTGTTGAGGGCGCTGGTGAAGGTGATGGATCCGCCATGGGCCTCGACAATGCTCTTGCAAATCGCCAGCCCCAGGCCGCTTCCACCCAATTCCCGAGAGCGAGCTTTATCGACACGGTAGAATCGCTCGAACAGGTGCTTCTGATCCTCCTCGGCAATGCCCACGCCGGTGTCAGAGACAGTCAAGACCGCCGCGGAATCCTCGGGCTTCACCGTGACGGTGACGCTGCCTGCCTCCCGGTTGTAGTGAATGGCATTTGTCAGCAAGTTAGTGATCACCTCACTGATGCGGAAGGCATCGCCGGAAACCGGCACGGTTTGCAGGTGCAGCGTGAGCTGCACCTTCCGCTTGGCCGCCAGCGGCTCGATGAGTTCGACGCAGTCCTGAACGGCCTGGCTGAGATCAAATTGTTCGCATTTCATCTCCAACTTCCCGGCATCGGCCCGGGCCAAGGTCAGGAGTGACTCAACCAGGGACTTCATGCGTTTGGACGCGCGAAAGCACGCATCGATGGCGTCGCGGTACTCTTCTTCGCTCCGTGGTTTACTCAAGGCCAATTCGGCATGGGAGGAGATGATAGCCAGAGGGGTGCGCAATTCGTGGGATGCATCGGCCGTGAAGCGGACTTGCCGCTCGAAGGCGGCTTCGAGTCGAGCGAACATGGCGTTGAGGACATCGGCGAGGGTTCCCAGTTCACTTTCGGTTTCGGTCAAGTTGATGCGTCGAGACAGGTTTGAAGCGGAGATGCTCTGGGCGGTGGAGGTGATGGCCTGGATCGGCCGGACGGCGCGTTTCGAAAGGAGCCATCCTCCCAGGAGGCCAACGATGGTGACGCCAGCCGCGGTGGCCAAAAGCAGTACTACCAATTGGCGCAGTTCGCTTTGTTCCTTTTCGATGGACCTTCCGACAAGCACTTGCATGCAGAAAGGGCCTGGCACGATCACTTCCCGGAGATGGCCACGCTGGCGAAAGCGGGGCGGCGCGGGAGGGGCGTGGGGCATGCGAAGCCCGGGATGGGGAATCTCAGGAAGGGGTTTGGACGTTCTGAGCAGTTGGCCATTGGACCGCCAGATGACGAAATAAGGGGCATCCTCCTCGTCGCCTTCGAAGCGGCGCATCAGAGCTTCCGGGACGTCAAACCGCCGTTCGAACTCATCCCATCGCACCGGATCAAACTCGCCGGGTGGGTTTCGGCGATCACCGTCTTTGCGATCACCATCCTTGCGATCGCTTTCTTTGCGATTGCCTTCGCGATGTTCAGCTTCCGGATGTCGGGCAGGTGGTTCCTGGGGCATGCCACGGACGGGAACGGGTAGAGTCTCCGGCGGGGGGTCGCGCCGGGGCGGTGGGGGAGGGGCGGGTCTGACGCGGGCAGCGAGGACTTCCGCAGCACCCTGTAATTCGGCATTGATGCTTTGGAAGCGGGCCAGACGCAGGCGAAGATAGAGCGTGGAACCGAAGATGCACACGACCAGGAGCAGGAGCAAGGCGTGCCAGATTTGAAGGGTCCGGCGGATCGACCTAAACATAGATCAGATATCCTTGCCCTCTGCGGGTCGCGATGAAGTCCTTGCCCAGTTTCTTCCGCACATTCGCCACATGAACATCCACCAGGTTCGAGAGACTGTCGTCCGACTCGTCGAACAAGTGGTCGTAGATCATCGTGCGCGTCACCAGCTCGCCGCGGTGCAGGGTGAGGAATTCCACGAGGGCGTACTCGCGAGCGGTGAGGTTGACTTCTTGTCCAGCCTTGAAAACCGTGCGGGCGAGAGTGTTGATGGTGATATCCCCGATCTGGATGACGGAGACCGCGTCTCCCGCAGCGCGGCGAATCAATGCTCGGACTCGGGCCAACAGTTCGGCGAGTTCGAATGGCTTGGTGAGGTAGTCGTCAGCGCCGGCATCCAGTCCTTTGACCCGGTCGGGGATGGCGTCGCGAGCGGTGAGAATCATGACGGGGGTTTTCTTGGAGCGGCGGAGTTCTCGAAGAACCGAGAGGCCATCCATCTTGGGCAGCATCAGATCGAGGATCACTGCGTCGTAGTCACTGGTGCTGGCCTTGAAGAGGCCTTCTTGTCCGTCGGCACCCACATCCACGGCGTAGCCGGCTTCGCGGAGCGTTTGCGCCAGCACGCGTAGCAGGTCGGGTTCATCCTCGATCACCAGGACTCGCATAGCGTTCTCCACGACACACTATCCCTTAGGATAACAGGGAGAGGCGGGCGAAAACATAGGGGGGACAACCTTAAGGGAGCATGAAGGGGCGATGTCGCTGCGGGCGGCTGGGTCCAAAGGATTTTGATCGTTCTTCACGGGTTCTTTAGGTTGTCTTTGTAGGATGGGTTTCTCAGGATCGGAGATCAACGTGATCTCTGGTCAAGGGTGTGAGATTTTGATACTCGGCCTTGTGTGCAGTCGGCTCTTGACCCGTGCAAGTGCAGCGTTCTGAGCCCGTCCAGGTGGTTGTCCTCGCAACGGGCAGGAGTAACAGGACGTGACATGGATCGATGAGTCATTGAAGAGGGTTGATCGGGCCATGGTGCTCCCACAATCTCCAACCGCCAACTCCGGATCGGCACGTGGTCCGATTCGCGCGCCGACACCGATGCCTGTGCGGCCGGCTACCCCGTATGATAGACGCGACGGGTCATCTCGGGCCCAGTCTGCATGGGCGGGAAGGAAATACATCGGCGCGCCGTGGGGAGTCCGGTGGATTCGATGGTGTCGTCAGTTCCTGCCTATCGCGGTGTTCCTCATCGCGGCGGCGTGTGCGGCATTTCTGTTGCATCGCCATGCCGAATGGGTGCCTGTAGCAGGAGAGGTGGAGGCCCGCCGCGTCGTCGTCAGCAGTCCGACGACGGGTGTCTTGGCGCCGATTGGCATGGAGATTGGCAGACTCAAACGAGTGCGGCAGGGTGATGTGATCGCGCGAGTCGAATCGGAGTCGCTGATGGCGTCGCCGGATAATCGACGGGAAGTGAATCGTCTTCGCGGCGATTTGAAGGCAACCCTGGCCGCAGAGATCCACGCACCCATGTCCGGCTGTGTGACCGAGGTGTATTTGCAGCCGGGGCAATTGGTGCAACCGGGGCAGCCGATTCTTGAGCTGGCGGAAGAGGAAGGCAGCCACATCATCGCTTACATTCGGAAAAATCAGCATATCCGCCCGGTGGCAGGCATGGTGGTGCAGGTGCATCTGGCGTCGGATCCCGGGCGGATCTACGAGTCGTATGTCGAGGCCGTGGGTGTCCGGATGGAGCGACTGCCAGAGCATCTACTTAGCGATCACAAGACGCCGGAGTGGGGCTTGCCTGTGCGCCTCGCGATGCCACCGGCCGCTGGACTGAGGCCGGGGGAATCAGTGGACATCGTGTTCAAACCGGCCAACGTGTCGGAGCAAATGCCTGTGCGCGTCCCATCGACGAAGACATTGCCCACGCCAAAGAGGAATCGATGGCCGCACTTGGCCATGGCGAGAGCAGCATTGTTTGGGGTGGACGCGTCGCCTATTCAGTGAGGGTCGCCCGCAGCGGATCGGGATGTGATGGGCGAAATGAGGGGCTCCTGAGAGGCTCACCTGAAATGCCAAAGCTGAACTGACGGGGCAATGGCCGGGTCGAGGGCGGCCCGGTTCGACGTGCAGACGAAATCCACTCGTCGGCGGATGGTCCAACCCGTTTCGGGGAAATTCAACTGCAATTTGTGGCCCTGCTTGCCTTTCCGACGCCGCGTTGGGATGATGGCAGCGGTATCTGAACATCAGACCTTCACACCATGTCGGATAGACTCGCTAAGGCGATGGAGAACAGGTGGTTTCGCTACGGCGTTGCCATCGTCGCTGTTGGTCTGGCCACGCTGTTTCGGGCATCGGTTGATCGCTTCTGGGGTGATACTTCCCCATACATTTTCTTCTACGCGGCCATCATGCTCGCCGTCGTTTTTGGCGGCAGAGGACCGGCGGCGCTGGCCACGATTCTTGGTGGTGTAATCGGAGCGGTCTTCTTTGTAGCCCCTCGCGGTCACCTGAATCTTGATCAGCCAGCAGAGGCGATCCGTCTGGGCACGTTTCTCAGTATTGGTCTGTTCATGAGCTATCTGGGTGGCGGACTGCGGGCGAATCGCCTGCGTCGTCAAGCCGAGGAAGCACTGCAGCAGGCCAAGGCGGAGTTGGAGCATCGTGTGGCCGAGCGCACGGCTGAACTCCGATCAGCGCATCTGGCCCTGCTGGAGAAGTCGCGGTATGTCGAAGCCTTTTTCCAACACTCCATCACCCCGCTGGTGTTCCTGACCCGGGACTTCGACTTCATCCGCGTCAACGAGGCATATGCCAGGGCGGGTAAGCGGCCAGTGTCAGACTTCCCGGGCCACAACCATTTCGCGTTTTACCCGCATGCCGAAAACGAGGCGATCTTCCGGGATGTTGTGCGGAATAAGAAACCTTACTTCGCAATGGGCAAACCATTTGAGTACGCAGATCACCCGGAGTGGGGCGTGACTTACTGGGATTGGACCCTGGTGCCCATTCTAGATGAGTCTGGCGAAGTTGATTTCCTCGTGTTCTCACTGGAGGACGTGACCACGCGCAGGCGAGCCGAAATCGAGTTGGAGAAGCAAAACCAGCGGCTTGAGGAGATGGTCCGCCAGCGCACCGCTGATCTGGAGACCGCCCGCGCCGCAGCCGAGCAAGCCAACCGGGCCAAGGATCACTTCCTGGCCGTGCTTTCCCACGAACTGCGGACGCCCCTGGCTCCGGTGGTGATGATGACGTCCCTCTTGGCCAACCGTCGCGATTTGCCCGATGACGTTCAACGCGACCTTCAGGCTATTCAGCGAAGTGCTCAGCTTGAGGCCAGGCTGATTGATGATCTATTGGACCTGACGAAGATCGCTAAGGGCAAGATGCGGTTCGATTTCCAGACCGTCGATGCGGATCTGGTAATCCGGACCGCGGGGACCATTTGTGGCCAGGGCACAGGAGCCAGGATTGTGCTGGATCTCCAAGCCAAGCATCACTGGGTCCGCGGCGATGCCGCGCGACTGCAGCAGGTGTTCTGGAACTTTCTGAACAATACTCGTAAGTTCACGCCGGCCGACGGGAGCATTACTGTCCATTCGACGAATACTGAGACCGGAAGGCTCCACATCGAAGTCACCGATACGGGAGTGGGCATTGATCCCGCTGTGCTGCCCAGGCTGTTTAACGCCTTTGAGCAGGGAGATGCCGATGGCAAACGCCTCGGCGGGTTGGGCTTGGGCCTGGCGATCTCCAAAGCCATTGTAGAATCGCATGGCGGGATGATCAGCGGTCGTAGCGAAGGCCGGGGCAAAGGGGCGACTTTCTGTGTTGAACTGGCCACAGTGCCCGATCCCGTTGCTGAAGAGAATGTCAGTCCACCAGCGGCGCAAATGCCACACCCGGTTTCTGAGCGGCTTCTTCGCATTTTGCTGGTGGAGGACCACGAGTCCACGCGGAAGATCATGCAGAGGCTGATTGCCGGGCTTGGGCATCGCGTGCAGGCCGCTGCTTCTGTCGAAGCAGCTAAGACGGCAGCCACGCGAGAACGGTTTGACTTGGTCATCAGTGACTTGGGCCTGCCCGATGGAAGTGGCCATGAGTTGATGGGTTGGCTCAAAGAGCGGTATGGCCTGACGGGCATTGCGTTGAGCGGATATGGGATGGAGGAAGACATCCAAAAGAGCCGGAAGGCTGGGTTTGTGGAACATCTGACCAAGCCGGTGAACTTGGAACAATTTGAGGCGGCGATCAGTCGGGTGATGGGTGATGGCGGTAATTCGGAGGCTGGTGCAGACTGACTACGTCGGATCTTGGCGTGTCAATGGGGGCCCTGATGTCTGTAGCGATGCTGCCGCAACTGGCGGGCTTATCCGCTTGCTTCAGCGTCGGGAGACCACTAGCTTCTGGCGCATGCGACAGGCTCCTCATAGTCTCGTTGAACAGCCGCCATTCGCTGCATCTGCGAGAGTGCGATGGGAGTCTATAGCAGAGCCGGTTTACGTGCTCGCGTGATCCACGCTCCGATGACCGCAAATCCTGCAGTATTGGTGAGATTTGCCCCGTGCTGGCAAGAACTTCTCGCATGCACATGGGCCGATGTGGCATGGCCCGGCAATTCCCGGCCGGGGCCTTCTGGCCGCCTTGTGAGACCGACTCATTTTCGCTGCGGTCAACATATTACACCTCCGCGAATTACACGCCTCCCGCGAAGTTGAACCCCTCCGCTCCAGGCCGTGATCGTGCCGCGTCCCGGAGCGACAGCGGGGAAACCTGCAGCCATCCGGCGCGAAAGCCGAGGTTCGTCTCGGTTGATGGCTATCGCGTCAATGTGGATTCATTTTACACTGCTCAGCATGAAGATGCATCGTGCGTGAGGTGCAGTTTGGCGTGACGATGGATCTGGCGGGCGGCCGCTAGAGCGCGGCGGAGCAACAACGGCCGTGGCGCACGGCCGAGCTCGGCATCGGGAATAATCAAGACAATCAGGCGGGCGTACTGGGGCAATTGGCCGAGCGTCTCCGCCAAGGCAAGTTGGTCGACCAGGGACGGATCGTGACTGCTGAGGCTACGCGCAGAAAGATGCAGTCGCTCCCGGGCCGCGGACCAAGGCATATCGAGCAACTGCCCGGGGCGCATGTTTGCTCCCATGGCGGCATCGACCAGCAGCAGTGCCCGGCATCCCTCGATATGATCGAGCAATTGGGCTGGGTTTCCATGTAAGTCGAGGATCTCGATGCCGCGGACTGGCCGCTGACGCAAGGCACCGGCAACCAGGGGGCCAAAGGCATCGTCACCGCCCATCGAGTTGCCGCAAGTGGCAACGAGAATCGGCCCAGGCCTGGCCTGGGCGTAAGGCTGAGCGTCGCTCATTTCCAGCGACGATCGAACTTCAAAAAATGGGTCGCGCAGCTGATGCATGGGTCGTAATTGCGAATGAGCTGTTCACAACGCAGTTGCGCCTGCTCGTCCGGCAACGAGATGATCTGCTCGGCCAAGACTCGCAGATCATTCTCAATCTGATACTGATTCTGCGAAGTTGGAGGCACAATGCGAGCCGAGACGATGGAACCGTCGGCACCGATGCGATACTGGTGCCATAGCACGCCACGGGGTGCCTCTGTCGCAGCCGCTCCGGTACCGGCGCAAGCCTCGACTGGCACACGACTGCGTTTGGGCTGAGTGTAGTTCTGCAGAATGTCACCCGCCACGGCCAACGCATGAACCGTCTCAACGCAGCGGGCCAGCAGGCTGAGGAAGCTGTTGCGCCAGGGAAGATCCCTTTGAATGATGGTGCAGATCTCCTGAAGCAACTCCGCCGCCCGTGAGTGCAAGGAGGCCGCATTGAGGTTCAGCCGCGCCAGAGGGCCCACGCAATACGCACCGCGGCCCTTGATGATGGCGCGCAGTGCGGTCGAATAGGGTACCTGCTGCTCTTCGAAGACCTGAAGAAACTGTTCCTGCTCGATTCGCAGCCCGCGGCTGGAGACGATCGGGCCTCGGTTCATGGGATACTCGCCCGCGGGCTGCAGCGCGACGAACTCGTAGTCGCGGTCGAAGTCGGGAAAGGTCAACTTCCGAGCTAGGAACAAGGTTAGCTCGCACATTTCGTCCAGACGTGTCCGTAGCGTTGGCAGGAGTTGCCGGCAGCGGTCCGTCTCCGGCAGGCTATAAAAGCCGCCGATGCATGCACCAACGGGATGCACCGATCGCCCGCCCAGCAGGGCTATGATCTCGTTGCCGAGCTTTTTGACCTGCAATGCCCGTTTCACGAGGTCGCCATGGTCCTTGGCCATGCTGATCGCGCTTTCATAGCCCAGAAAGTCCGGCAGGTGCAGCAGGAAGATGTGTAGCACGTGACTCTCGATCCATTCACCGCAATAGAGCAGGTCACGCATAGTGATGATGGCCGGATCAATCTGCCCAGACACGTCCAGCGCCTTCTCGATCGCATGACAGGCGCTCATCTGGTAGGCCACCGGGCAAATGCCGCAGATGCGGGCGACAATGTCAGGCACTTCGCGGAAGTCGCGACCGCGGAGCAAGGCCTCGAAGAAGCGAGGTGGCTCGTAGATTTCCAGTCGCACCTCTTCGACCTTCCCCTGCCGCATCGTTACATGCAGGGCGCCTTCGCCTTCCACGCGGGCCATCGCCGCCACATGGATGGAGCGCGTTTCATCGTTCGCCGGAGTCGATCCGCTCATAGGCATCGCCCCCCTGTTTGAAGGGCTCGAGGTAGCCATTGAATGAACGCAGCATTCGCACGAGGTCTCGCGGCTGGGTGCCCATGCGGCGGAACCAACCTCCAAGCGAAGCGATGTTGGGCAGTTCCATCGGGCCATAGCACCCGTAACACGGGCGGTTGGCGGCGGGGCAGAGGGCGCCGCATCCCGCCTGCGTAATGGGCCCGAGACATGGTTGCCCGGCCGATACGAGGCGGCAGGGAACTCCCCGCCGCTTGCATTCCAGACAGACGCTGTAATTCGGAATGGCCGGTTTGCGTCCGATCAGCGTTGCCGCGATCAGCTCACGCAATTGACAGGGGTTCACCGGGCAGCCTCGCAACTCGAAGTCCACAAACACATGGCTGGCAATAGGCGTAGCCGTATCCAGCGTTTTGATGTACTCGGGAGTGGCGTACACCGCCCTCGCATACTCCTGGACGTCGGCCCAGTTGCGCAGCGCCTGGATGCCGCCCGAGGTCGCACAGGCGCCGATGGCGACGAGAAACCGGCAGTCCCGACGGATCTTGCGGATGCGATCGGCCTCCTCCGATGTGGAGATGCTGCCTTCGACCAGGCCGATGTCGTAAGGTGGCGGGAGCACTTGGCGTCGCGCCTCCAAGAACATCGCCACGTCCACCTTGCCCACCAACTCCAGGAGGTCGTCTTCCAGATTCAGCAGCGACAGTTGGCATCCATCGCAACTGGAGAACTTGTAGACCGCCAGCTTGGGCCTCGTTTTCTCCGTGACCATTGCGGTATCACTCATGGTCAGATCTCCTCCTGGGCAAAGATGTCGGCAATCTGGTCGAAACTGAAGACCGGTCCATCCTTGCACACGAACTTGACGCCGTATTGGCAATGCCCGCAGCGCCCGAACCCGCACTGCATGTTGCGTTCGAGGCTCAGGTACACTTGCTGAGGAGGCACGTGCAGTTGCAGGAAACTCCACGCCGCTACGCGATTGAGCAGACGCGGGCCGCATACGCAGACAATCGTCCGTGCCGCGTTGACCTTGATCCGCTGCAGGAGCTTGGTGACCACTCCGACCGGGCCGATCCAACCGGGAGTGGCGTTATCGACAGTAACCAGCACATCGATGACGCGATCGGCTTCCCATTTCTCAAGCTCATCGATATAGATGCGGTCGGGGGGAGTGCGGCAACCAAAGAGCAGCACCACGCGTTGTACGCTTGGCCGATGCCGGAGAATCCAATAAACCACCGGCCTCAGCGGGGCCAGGCCGATCCCGCCAGCGAGCAACACCACATCGTGCCCCTCTAGCTGCTCGAGCGGCCAACCAGTACCAAAGGGGCCACGCAGGCCGATTATTCCGCCTTGCCCAAGTCGGCCGATCGCACGCGTTACCGAGTCCACCAGACGGATGGTGTGCTCCATGTGCTCCGGCTCTTCGGAGTCGGAGCTGATCGAGATGGCCGCCTCACCGACGCCGGGCACATAGAGGATGTTGAACTGGCCCGGGATCCACCGGTAGATCTCGCGAACGGCCGGATCGACGATTTCGACGCGGTAGGTACGGGTGTTGAAGTTCTCTTCCTTCACCGCAGCAATCCGGGCTGGCACGGGCATCCAGGTATCGGCCCCGCAGATGGGCTCCGGGCGATTTATCAGAGACGAGTGAGTCATGGCAACACCTGCTCCTTGCCCACTACCGGCTGCGATTTGCGTCGCAGGGCCGCAATCTCTTCGGTCAGATCGATTCCCACGGGGCACCAGGTGATGCACCGGCCGCAGCCCACACATCCGCTGCAGCCAAACTGCTCCCACCAGGTGCACAGCTTGTGCCGCAACCAGTGCCGGTAGCGCCCGCGGATCGTGCTGCGAACTGGCCCGGCCGTCGTGTAGCTGAATTCGTGGGTAAAGCACGATTCCCACTGCCGCGTGCGTGTGACCTGGTTTCCCGCCAGATCGTTGCTGTCCACCACCGTCGAACAGAAGCAAGTCGGACAGACCATCGTGCAGTTGCCGCAGCCGAGACATCGCTGCGCCACCGCATCCCATCGCGGATCTTTCAGTCTATCTTTCAGCAACTCGACCAATCCCGAGGCATCCATATGCCGGCCCAGTCGCTGGCGAGCTTGCTCCAGACGCAAGGTGGCCAGTTCGATCTCGGTACTAGCCGGTTCACGCGTCGGCACCATCGCCGCCAGCTCCGCGCCGCGTTTCGAGCCAATCTGCATGACAAAACCGCCACGCAACTCGGTCAACGCCAGATCAAAGCCTTCGCACGCCTCGGGCCCGGTGCCCATGGAGACGCAGAAACAGGTATCCCCGGGGCTGATGCAGTTGACGACGATCAACAATGCCTGTTCACGCGCCTTGTTGTAATATTCATCGGACTCGCAACGGAAGGGGCGAGGCTGCGCAGCGCCGAACACACGATCCTGAACGTGAATCGCCGCCAGTTCGCACGGGCGGATGCCCAACAGGACCAGTTTGGGTGGCGGTGGCAGGCCCTCGCCCATTTCGAATCGCTCCCCTTGGACATGGAGAGTGAAAAGACGGTGGACCGGCGGGAATAGGTACCGCTTGGGGCCTTCGGGACCGAGCGTATACTGGAAATAGAATTCCGGATCCGCCTCGTGCAAGCGGTAGAATCCGCCACGCTGCTCATCGCGGACACCGCGGGCAATCTCATCGGCGGACTGAATAGGAGAGAATTGGATTACCCCATCGGCGAGCCTGGGTCCCACAACGGTATAGCCGGCCTGCGCAAGCGATGCCACCAGTTTGCAGAAATCCGCCTTGTCCAAGAATAGCTTTTGCCCGACATGCATGTGGCTGGCTGGCATGGCCACTCCCGGCCTCCGCGACGATCGCCCAGCCTGCAAGATCTCACGAAGACCATCGTAAACTGTAGAACGCGTAGATAGCTATGTCAGCGTGAAAACTCGAAATCTGCCGGTGGTGGAGTGAAAACGTATTCGTAACGTCGCCGGACGAATTTGCCGTTCCCGGCTGCTGTGGGAATCGGGAGAATGCGACCGCCAAGGAGTACAAATCATATGATCGCATCGGCCTCAGCGGTTCCGCATCGTCAACTCGGGCGCTCGGGATTAACGGTATCTGCTCTTGGGCTCGGCTGCATGGGAATGTCCGAGTTCTATGGCAGTCGAAATGATGAAGAGTCGATTCGCGTCATTCACCGGGCGCTGGATTTAGGCATCAGTTTTCTCGATACGGCGGACATGTATGGGGTGGGGCATAATGAACGATTGGTCGGACGGGCGATCCGCGGGCAGCGGGATCGGGTGGTGCTGGCGACCAAATTCGGCATTGTGCGAGGGCCCAACGGTGAGTTCTTAGGTGTCAATGGCAGACCCGAGCGGGTGCGATGTGCGTGTGGGGACAGCCTGGACCGGTTGGGAGTGGACACGATCGACCTGTACTACCTGCATCGGGTGGATCCGGAGGTGCCGATCGAAGAGACGGTGGGGGCGATGGCGGAATTGGTGCGTGATGGCTGGGTTCGGTACATCGGGCTGTCGGAGGCTTCGGCCGAGACGCTTCGGCGGGCGCAGGTCGTGCACCCGCTAGCGGCGTTGCAGACGGAGTATTCGCTGTGGACGCGCGATGTGGAGGGGAAGATTCTGGCGACGTGTAGGGAGTTGGGAATTGGGTTTGTTGCGTACAGCCCACTTGGCAGGGGGTTCCTTTCCGGGCAGTTTAAGCGGCCGGAGGATTTCCCGCCCGAGGATTACCGGCGGAGCAGTCCGCGGTTTCAGGGGGAGAATTTCCAGAAGAATCTGTCGCTGGTGGAAGAGGTGCGCAAGATGGCGGCGGAGAAGGGTTGCACGCCCTCGCAATTGGCGCTGGCCTGGGTGATGGCACAGGGGGAGGATGTGGTGCCGATTGCCGGGACCAAGCGGATGGGGTACCTGGAGGAGAATGTGGGGGCGCTCAAGGTGATGTTAACGCCTGCGGATTTGGAGCGGCTGAACCGCATCATGCCCCCGGAGGCCATAGCGGGAGAGCGGTATCCCGAGGAGGGGATGAAGGCGGTGAATCGCTAGTGAAAGATGACGTAATCCGAATATGCCGAATTGATGACGAAGTCCGAAGGACGCATGTCGAGGTGAAGAGATATAGAGGAGCGGGATGCAAACTAATGCCCGATGTCGTGCCCTTGCTGTTGATATTCAGCGAGGCGGTAGTAGAGCGTGCGGAGGCTGATACCGAGTTCGGCGGCGGTGGCGGTGCGGTTGCCTTGGTGGCGGGCTAAAGTAGCAAGGATGTGCTGGCGTTCGAGCTCTTCAAGCGTTGCGGGCGAAGCAGGATCCGGTGGCGGTGGGGGGGATGGCTGGGATCGTTGGGGCGAAGGGGGATTGAGCTGCGCAAGCCGCCGGCGAGCGCGATCGAGGGCATTTTCCAGTTCGCCGAGATGGCAGGGCTTGGTGAGAAACTCGACGACATCGAGGTGAATGGCTCTGCGAGCGGATTCCAGGTCGCCGAAGCCGGTCAGGATGATCACCTGGGTGCTGGGCCAGCGCTGGTGGATTTGCTCGAAGCAGTCCATGCCGCCGAGGCCGGGAAGATTCAGATCGAGCAGGATGATCGGGACGGGATTGGATTCCTGGACGCGCAGGGCTTCTTCGGCGGTCTTGACGACCGACGGTTCCCAGCCCCACGAGGCAAGAGCACGTTGGAGCAGCTCTCGCATGCGGGGCTCATCATCGACGATTAACACGCGTGTAGATGTTAAGGACGGAGATTGAGTCATTGAGCGGCTCCTGGTTGCGCGGCCGGAAGACGCACGACAAAGCGGCTCCCTTGGCCCGGGCCGGTGCTGTGGGCGAAGATCTGGCCGCCGTGGCTTTCGACGATGGCGTGGGTGATGGAGAGGCCCAGCCCTGTGCCAGGCTGGCTTGCGCCGCGTTTGCTGGTGAAGAAGGGTTCAAAGATATGTTCGAGCACGTCAGGGGGCATACCGCGTCCGTTGTCGATCACCGCAAGCTCGACGAAGCCATCGACACGGCTGATGGAAATGTGCACCTGGCCAGTTTGGGGTGGGACGGCTTCCAGGGCGTTGATCGCCAGGTTAAGCAACACTTGCTTCATTTCACCTTCGTTGGCCAGGATATAGAGATCGTCGTCTTGGGCGGTCTGAACAGTCACCTGGCGAGAGCGGTAAGTGCTCAGGCCACTGATGATTGATACCACGCTGGAGACGATTGTTGTGAGGCAGATGCGGCGGCGGTTTTCGTCACCAGGGCGGGCCAGAGACAGGAGCTTGGCCACGATCTCTTTGCAGCGGAAGGCTTCCTCGCAGATGACTTGGAGGGCTCTTTCGACTTCGGGGATGGCTTCGAGCGTGGGATGATGCTGAAGCTGTTGAAGAGAGAGTTCAGCGTGGCCGGCGATGATACCGATGGGGTTGTTGACTTCATGGGCGACGCCGGCGGCGAGGTAACCGACACTGGCAAGGCGTTCGGAGCGGACGAGTTGCTTGCTTTTGGCGGCGACCTGGCGCTCGAGTTCGTGGTAGAAGGTTTCGAGCTCGGCGGCCATGCGGTTGAAGTCCGTGGCAAGCGAGACGAATTCGGCGGGACCCTGGGCGGGAATGCGATCAGAGAATTGGCCAGCGGCGATTCTTCGGGAAGCATCGCCAAGACGCTTCAGTGGCCGGGTCACGCTTCGGTATTGCCAAGTGCCGATGATTACAGAGGCGAAGATGATCGTTGCCGAGAGGAGAGTCATGGCAACCATGGTCGTACGTCGCTTGGCGTCGGCGGCGGCTTGTTTGATCTCGATGGTGTGGCGAATGTCACTGGCGAGATTGGCGGCATTGCTTAGCAGGTCGTTGAGCGAATCGATCAGGGTTTCGGAATCCTCGGGGTTGCGGGTGTTGGGGTCAATCTCCAGAAGGCGGGTGGCGGTGGCGAGCTTGGATTCTATCGCGGAACGAAATTGACCGGCGCGACTGGCAGCGGGTGATCGAGCCGTAAAAAGGTTCAGCTTGGCTGCCGCAGTCTGGACTTCGAGTAGGGCGTGAGGGGCATCGGGATGGGGTAGAGCCAGCAGCGTTCGAGCGGTGGCGATATGGGAGCTGAGCTCGTAAACCGAGCGAAGCTCCTCATAGCCTTGAATGGCCGAGCCAAAGTCCTGGTGAAGGCCGTTGAGTCCCCAGAGGGACGCGGCGCTGATCAGGAGCAGGCCAATGATCATCGCGGTGATCTCGTAGGCCATCTTACGACGCAGGGTCATGGGGGCATTGTGAAGACGGAGGGGATGGTTTGCAATCGGTCGCGTGATGGCGGCGAAAGGCAAGCACGAGTGGGCAACCACGGTGCTCATTCGTGAGCGAAATCACATGCTTTCTACGGGTATTGCAACGCGTCCGCGGCGATGCGGTATTGCACAATACATCGGTAGGCAAATGGAACGTTTCGCGACGTAAACTGCCCGCCGCCCACGGCTTGACAGACTCAAGTGTTAGACGTAGTTTCAACCATAGTCTGCCTTTCTTTTGGGCTCATTTTGGTGTTGCACCGGTTCAAATGCATCACTGACGGTCGGCAAATAGGCATTGTCACAAGGAGAGAATCATGAGCACTGGTCTGCCTGATTATCTGAAAATGGCCAAGGCGAATCCATTGGCGAATCGCGCGCCATGGTACAAGAACACAGCCCCGACATATGCGGGAATCATGCTGTGGTTTGTGTTCTGGCTGGGCGCGACGGACGTAAAGAACCTGGGCGGCGTGCTGTCGCAAGGGATCTGGGTTCCGATCGTGGGCTTAGCGCTGGCAGCCCTGCTGTGCCACGCGTTCTACTATGTAGTGCTGGGCATGATGGGCCTGAAGACAGGCCTCCCGTTGTACATTGTGGGCACGAGCACGTTTGGCGCCACCGGCGGCTTCATCATGCCTGGGTTCCTGATGGGCTTGCTGCAGTTTGGCTGGCTCGGTGTGAACATCTACTTCTCGTCGCAGGCTCTGGCCAACGCCCTGCCGATCAAGGCTGAGATCCTCATGGTGGCATGGGGTGTCCTTGCTGCCTTCATCGGTCTGAAGGGCATTCAGTACGTGGCCAAGGTGGCGACGTATCTGCCGCTGATTCCCATCGTGACGTTGATCGTCTTGTTCTTCGCCACGGTGAAGGGCTTGGGAAGCTTCGATGCGGCCAAGTTCGTCGAGTTCCACAAGACGATGCTGGGTGCTGCGGCCGATAAGGCTCCGGCAGCGTTCACCGGTTTCGGCCTGATCGTGTTCCTGATCACCTACGTCGTTGGTTTCTTCGCGACGGCGGGTGCTGCGGGCGTTGACTTCGGCACGGGTGCCCGCGATGAACGCGATGTGCACATGGGCGGCGTGGTCGGTATTGCCGCGGCTATCATCTTCACGGCTGGCTTGGCTTCGTTGATCGTGGCCGGTGCCTATGGGCAGCCCGAGATTGCGAATAAGGTTGCGGCGGCTGCCAAGGAAGGTAAGGCGGTTCCGGTGGATGCCTTCAACCTGATCCCGTTCGTGCTGGGTTCGGCTGCGGGCAAGTGGATCCAGTTTGCCCTGGCGGTGGCGGCGTTCCCGTCGGCCTGCTTCTCCTCGCTGATTGCGGCCAACAGCTTCAAGACCACCCTCTCCAAGGTTAATCCTTTCGTGTCAGTCGGCATCGGTGCGGCCGTCTCCATCCTGCTGGCGGTCTTCGGCGTGGCTGCCAAGCTCGGTTCGGTGTTCGCCCTGATCGGTGCCTCCTTCGGCCCGGTCTGCGGTGCCATGGCTGTGGATTACATCCTCAATGGCCGCAAGTGGGCTGGCCCGCGTCAGGGCTTCAATCCCGCTGGTTGGCTGGCTTGGGCGTTCGGGTTCGTCGTCGGCATTATGCCGAACCTGGGCCTCGATCTGCCGCTCGCTCCCGTCTGGGCGATGATCGTCGGTGCGGTGATCTACTTCCTGGCCGCCAAGGCTGGCTTGCAGTCGCCGGTGATGCCGATGGAAGGCGCCAAGGCCGAAAAGGAAGCGGAACTCGCGGCTGTCTAATGCCGGATTGAGTTCATATCGAAGAATGTAAGCGAGGCGACCTGGCTTTCAGGTCGCCTCGCTGTTTTACAGCGGTTGTCCTCTCTCTGTAGCGAACGATCCGACCTGTCATCCTGAGCGCAGCGAAGGATCTCTATGTCTGATCCCTTCTTCCCGCCGCTGGTTCGCTACACCGCCTCCTCAGCTGCCCTTGGGAATCGAAGCAAGATGGGCCTGCTTCTGGGCTGAACAGATCCTCCCCATCCCGAAAGTGCTCGACTGCATCCAAGCCCAGGGATTCATCCCTG
>JBLNDH010000533.1:0-3203 GCA_050261455.1 Bacillota bacterium | reverse complement strand
CAGCGATCCCTTCCATTTCTCTCGCACCTTCCGCCGCGTCTTCGGCGTCTCCCCTCGCCGCTTCATCCAACTCCAACGCCCCGCCCACTGATCCCTCCGTAGAATCGCATCTGCCCCGTTTAGCGGCGGCCTGTAGGGCCGGGTTCGCGTGCCCATCTCATCCCGTTTCGCGGCTCGCCCGCCGAACACAGATGCTTTCTCCCTTGACAACACATTGCCCCCGCCCTCAGACTCGCTCATCGTCTGGAATGCCCGTGCAAACCGCCGCGCCCCATTACACCCCATCAACCTGGAGATGACGCCATGCCCACCAAACGAAAATCCCCCGCGGATCCCGATGAAACGCTCCGACAACACCTACTGGAGTTGCTCCAAGGCGGCGGCGCTCATCTGGATTTCGACACCGCCGTCGCCGACCTGCCAGCCAAGCTCCGCGGCGCCAAACCCCCTGGCCAACCCCATACCCCCTGGCGGCTCGTCGAACACATGCGTATTACCCAATGGGACATCCTCGAATTCAGCCGCAATCCCCAACATCAATCGCCCCCCTGGCCCCAAGGCTACTGGCCCCTGATCGACGCCCCCGATTCCCCGGCCACCTGGGATCGCTCCCTTGCAAGCTTCCGCGCGGACAACGCCGCTCTTCAAGACCTGGTACGCGACCCCGCCACCGACCTGCTTACCCCCTTTCCCCATGGCCAAGGCCAAACCCTCGCCCGCGAAGTCATGCTCGCCGCCGATCACACCGCCTACCACCTAGGCCAACTCATCATCCTCCGCCGCCTCCTCGGCGCCTGGCACGAATAACCCCCGCAATCCCCATCCTCCCGCCCCGTTTATTGAGAGTCAGAGAATCCGTGTCCTCTTGCTGAGGATCGATTCCTGGCTTCCGAGCTCGCGAAGAAAACGCGAAGAAGACCCGCTACAGCTCTTCCCCCCTCGCCCGGTACTCCGGGAGAGGGCTGGGGTGAGGGTTCAGAGGCAGGTGTACACCCAAACGGGAACCGCTCTGATTCTCTCTTCCTTCGCGTCCACTTCGTGTCTTCGCGGCTTCGCGAGCTCTGCTCTCAGGGACAGGAATGATCTGACTCTCAATAAATAGCGGCCGTTTAGCGGCGGCCCGTAGGGCCGGGCTCTCCCTCCCTCTCCTTCACCGCCCTCATCGCAATATCCCGCGTAAACCCCGGTATCCCCACCCGCATCACCCCGCCTTCCGCCTTCACCGCGGTGTTTCCCACCACCTGCCCATTCCGCGTATCCCACCACTCCACTCGATACACCCCCTCCTTCGCCACCGGCAGCGCCATCTCCGCCCCCTCAAACCTTCGCATCTCCATCCCCGCTCGATCCGCCCCCACGTGCGACGCCGGATCCTGTACCCACGCCACCATCTCCCCGTTCTCCCCATCGCTAAGCGCATATACCCGCAGCCCCGTATACCGCGAAGACCTTGCCTGCGTAAACGTCACCGCCCCAATGCTCACCCAATCCCCCGCAATGCAATCCATCGCCACCCGATGCTGCCCCGCCGGAATCTCCACCGAATAATCCTTGTTGAATGTCGCCTGATACGTCTCCCGATCCTTCGGCTTTTCCGTCTTCTCCTGTCCCGCCGCCCCCGGCAGCGCACTCAACGCCCAATCCACCACCGGCGTGTCATCCACAAACACCCGCACCGCCGCAAAGTTCGACACCTTCAACACCCGCACGATCATCCGCGACGCCTGCGGCAAATTCACCTGGATCGTCGTCCGGTTCCGCATCTCCGCCTTTTCCGATCCATACAAAAACCCCGGCAGTGTCCCCGAGCACACCCCATCCTCGCGAATCGTTCGCACCTGCCCGTCGCTCTTGCCCCACCGGCCCTCCGCCGGAATCGTCACATCCACCCACGTCTCATTCTCGCACTTCACCCATGTCGGGCTCAGAACCTGCACCGGCTCAAACTTCCGCCGTGGCCAATCCACGCTCGCCGCGAACTTCGCCAATGCCTCAAAATGCGAATACAGCCCCTTCGGGTCCACGTAACTGTCCCACCACCAGTGACACCCGCTCCCCGCCGCCCCCGACATCGCCGCCGCCCACAGCGCATTATGGAAATTGGTCCCCACCCCCTTCGGATCATACTCATTGTCCGGCCCGCGCCAGCTGATCCCATATTCCCCCAGCAAATGAGGCTTCCCGTACACATCGTGCGTCCGCGTATTCCCCGTGATCGCCGGCACCGCATCAAACAGCGAATCATTGTCCCCATAAATGTGCCGCTGCGTCAGGTCGATCTCCTCCATCTTCCACACCGCCGGCTGCCCCACCCCCGCATAGGAAGTCGTCACCAGGTGCCGGTACGGATCATTCGCCTTCAGATACCGCGCCATCTCCCGCTCCCACTCCGGCGGCACCGTCAGCTTCGCATTGTCCTGTTCATTCCAGAATTCCCAGAACGCCAGACTCGTGAACGCCGAGTACCGCCCAATCAGATACCGCAGCCGCCGCTTGTAATACTCCTGTGCCTTCGCGTGCGTAAACACATCCACCGGTTGTGTCGCCGGCCCCCCATTCGCCGCATTGTATGGATTGATGCTCCATTGCCCCTCCCCGAAATGCCCCCCGTCGATCAGCTCCCCGTACGTCCCAAACGCAAGCATGCAATAGACGCCATTCCTGGCCGCAAGCTCAAAAACCTGATCGAAGTACCAGCACGCCCCCAAATCATACCGCCCAATCCCGCTGGCCTTCGTCTCAATCGGCCGCCCCGGCCGACTCATCCACAGCCGGCCGAAATTCGCCCCCGCCTTCCCCATACGCTGGATCCACCGCTCGTAATCCCCCAGCCCGCTTCGCCCCGCCCATCCCAGATTCATCCCCACAATGAAATAAGGCTCCCCCGAGTCAAACTGAAAATACCGCGAGTTGTTGGGCGTCCTCCGCACAAACCCCTTCTGCTTCCCCGCCGCCACCGCAAACGCCACTGCCTCCGACTGCCCCGTCCCCGTCTTATCCTTCGCCGTCACCACCATCTGCCATGTCCCCGCCTCCGTCGCCGCACACCGCACCAGCCACATCGGCTTCCCATCCGCAACAATCCGCTCCCGCCCCCCCTCCCCCCTTTACCGCCGCGGCGCCTGTTACCACAAACCCCGCCACAACCTCGTCCGCCCCCATTGGCGTGTCAGCGTCGCGTCCACCGCCATATCTTACGGATC